>JALSZZ010000238.1 GCA_027075825.1 Mariprofundaceae bacterium
AGCCAGCTTTCATTGATCAGGGACTCAATGCTCCCTGGTTCGTAAGCTTTATCCAGTTCGTTCATGATACTCCTGTTAACAGGGCAGGGGAATATTTGTAGTTCAGACGGGTGGCGAAGCGCGTGTTAATCAGTGACTTAACGGTTCATCCACAGGAGGTTTTTTGGTCAAGGCCATCACCCGTTGTTGCAGCGCCTCGTCAATCCAGTCGGTAATCACTTCATCAAGCCGCGCATTCACATCGGCATAAACCTGTGCCACCAGTCGTTCTGTTTCATCATCATCAAGCGATATATGCTCTAAAGAGATGGCTTTTGAGGCATGACCATACTGATCCGTCCGCATTTCTGCGGTCAGTACAATGCGCGGGACTTCATTATCTGTTGAAATACCGCCTTTCTCAGCCTGCTGTTGACGTTCATTTTTGCGCAACATCTGATCAAGCCGATCAAATATCTGATCCGAATCCAGTTCCTGCTTCATCAGCGCAATAGTAATCAGAAACCGGCGTTTGACCAGTATCATTGCCTGTTGCCATCAGCATTGAATCATCAATGTTCCGCCAGTAAAGAATACCTGATTGTTTTAATAATCATAAAGTTTGTCGTTATCATCGTTTCTGTTGATAACTTGATAACTGTTCAAGGCATTGTTTCCTATGGTATTTTTTCTGTTTTTGTTGGCAGTAAAAAGATAGATTTCCTGTGGAAAACATGGGGATAATTGCCGCTTGATGATGGTATCCGGTATGCACAGCCAGTTACTCCATCGTTATCCTCATGACATTCACTGCTTTCCCGGCCTGTTATCCACAGGCGCTTGCACAGTATCTGAGACAGGAATGTTCTCCGGTTCGGATAATACTTTTTATAAAGATACAAATAATCTTCGTCATCATAGCGATGATGAACAAGTGAGTAACATTGCAAGGCATTGAATTAACATTCTTTTATGATGACTTTTTACAGCGCTATCATGTTGACATACTGTGAGTTATTTGTGGGTAATCAGAGCTTGTAAAGTACTTGTGTCAGACAACAGACTTCTCCCTGTGTTATCCTCAGGTT
Organism: Mariprofundaceae bacterium; assembly: GCA_027075825.1. Lineage (GTDB taxonomy): Bacteria > Pseudomonadota > Zetaproteobacteria > Mariprofundales > Mariprofundaceae > AB-137-C09. The sequence goes on from JALSZZ010000238.1 coordinate 1,068, forward strand.
TTACTCGGTTATCCCCGGTTTTTTCCACATGATGGCAGACGCAGCCCTGTGCATCTTTGCAGGCGATGTTGGCGGGGCTTGCCTTTTGAAAATCACTATGCAGAGTTGCTGGCTATCGTAAAGATTAAGAACCCGTGAAGATAGCTATAGGCGATTTTCATCCTTCACCTGTAGCGGGTTCTGAATTGACCAAAAAGGGGAGGCGTTCAATGCTCGGAGAATTCATCGAAGCATCCATCAATTTCCAGAATGACACTATCTGGACGATGTATTTGGTAATTGTAGCTTGTGTGTTTGGTATTGCATTTCTGATGTTCTGGAATGCTAATCGTAACGACAAGAAGTAAGTCGTCACACGCTGTTTTGATATTCGCAAGAAAACTACGGAGGGATCGTATGAAATATATACTGGGCGCATTGTGCGCATGTGCCATGGCCACCGTTTATCCGGCACTTGCCACGGCTGGTACTCACGAAGAGCTGGGGAATGCTGATAGCGGTCGCGTTATTTACCAGAACGGTAAGGGCGACGATGTTCCTGCCTGCCAGAGCTGCCATGGTGCAGATGGTCTGGGCAGTGACGATATGGGAACGCCACGACTGGCCTATCAGGTGGATACCTATATCCTGAAGCAGCTGAAAGATTTTGCTGCAGGCAAGCGTATTGACAACACCATGTCAGCCATGAACGATATTGCCAAGGCTTTGACAGAGCAGGACAAGAAAGATCTTGCTGCTTATGTGCATACTCTGAAAACACCATTCATGGGTTCTGATCTGGATACCCTGCGTGAGAATGATGTGAAAGTCGGTGTGCCTTACAAGGGCGCTGAAATCGCCAAGTTTGGCCTGCCTGATCACGGCGTTCCTGCCTGCAAGAGTTGTCATGGTTTCAATGGCCGTAGCGCAGGTCGTATGTATCCGGCCATTGGTGGTCAGCGTTATGCTTATCTGAAGCACGAACTGGAAGCATTCCGCCTGGGCGCTACCACGTCACCCAGCGAGGATGAAGCGGCTCGTGATAACGATTATGCGGCGCAGATGCGCAATGTTGCCAAACATCTGACAGATGAAGACATTGAGAATGTTGCGGCATTCCTGACGGGTGCCAAGCCGGTTGCACCGGGTAACCCCCGCGCGCCAGTACACATGTAAGCAAGCCTTTGGGCACACCTGGAAAGGCGGGGCAGTGATGCGCCGCCTTTCTTCTTTTGGGAGGGGATGAATCGTGATCGATGCTTTTTTTGGTGAACTGAATGGCTATCTGGCCAGCGTGCTGTTTTATGACATCATGCCCGGTGATGGGGCTATGCCATTTATCGTGGGCTGGCTGATCATTGG
>JALSZZ010000239.1 GCA_027075825.1 Mariprofundaceae bacterium
GTTTCAATCCACTCCCGGCGGTTAAGCCGGGAGATGCTCCGCCTGTGTAACAGGTGGAACAAGCTCATCTTTTTCGGTTGTTTTTGCGAAACTGCATATGAGCAACCGGAAAAGATGAAAGCTGTTTCGAACAGTAGAAATATCTGTTCGAAAAATCAAATAGTTGAGGTATCTGCGAACCCCTGCGGGGTTTTGCATCTGCTTTGGGTTCGCAAACATCAGTCAGAGCACCAGCGGAGCGGAAAAATCAACGTATTGATCCCGGCCAAACGTTTTGACCGTAGTTTTTCTGCCACCGTGCAGGCGATAGATGCGCAAGCTATCCTTCTCATGGTCGATTTCTTTCTCAAGTGCAGCTAACATGGCATCCATATGCATGTGATCGACCGTGCATTCAAACACTGAATATTGCACCCGCTGACCATAATCTTCGCACAATTTGGCGACGCGGCGCAAACGGCGACGACCTGCTTTATCTTCTGTGTTTACATCATAGGTTACCAGAATATCCATTGATCACCTCATCAGATATGGCGGGTACACATCACTTTCATCACGGACAAAACGCGCCAGCAGACGAGCCTGCACCAATGGCAGCAACGCAATGGGGACTTTGCCGCCTGCTACCTCATGTTGCAAAACTTCCTGCTTGCGGGCTTGCCATGCCTGAAGAATCGTTTTTCTCGCCGATTCGGACATTTGCACAGCGCCACCGGGACGTTCCTCAAAATCGTCGGGTTTAAGCTGCTGCCGGTTAATCAACGTCATGGCCAGCCTGTCTGCCAGCATTGGCCTGAACGCTTCCATCAGATCAAGCGCCAGTGCAGGTCGCCCCGGCCTTAATGCGTGCAAATAGCCGACTTGCGGATCAAGCCCGACGGACTCCAGCGCAGACGTGCATTCATTGCTTAACATGGCGTAGATAAAAGAGAGAAGCGCGTTGATACGGTCTCGCGGTGGTCGCCGGGAGCGTTCCACAAAGGCAAAAGCTTCGCCATGAAAACGCATCATATGATTCAGCGCGGCGAAATACACACGGGCGGCATTGCCTTCAAGACCACGCATCTCGTCCAGCGAATCGGTGTGAGGCAATGCACGCAAACTATTGGCCTGCACCTGCGCCGCTTCACGCAGTGACTTCTCCTTCGATGCATCACTTGCTTCCCTGGCACCGCGCAGCAGCAAGGTACGACAATTTTGCAGCTTTCCGGCCAGAAACATGCGCACCAGCGCCAATTGTGCCGCCGCATCATCCAGCAACTGATGCTGGGCGCGGCGAAGCAACACATTCCCGGATTGCGCGCCTTCCAGACGTGCTTTGAAGCGTCCATGCTCCGTCATCAACACCACGCTGCGCCCATCTTCGGCACAACGATGCAAGGCAAACGGACTGACCATCACATTGCCAAACAGCACCACGCCACCGATATGATGCATCGGCACGCGCAGCTTCGTCTGCCTGTTGACATCCAGCTTCAGCGTCTCCCGTTCAAGATGCAGATAAGCGCCCTGCGTCATCACATAGAGTGTATTCAGAATGTTCTGCATATCTCAACCGCCAGTGGGATGCAGCGAAACATCAGTCATGACCAACACGCTCTGTTTCCAGGGGAACAAAATAGTCGGTTTTGGCATACCGGATGCCAGGCATACACAACGCCAGTAAAGAACACTGCCGACAATGCTGGCCTTCCATGGCTTTGGGAACTTCTCCGGATTCGATCATTCCTCGCACCGCCTTTGCCACACGCATCACCTCGTTGCGCAATCCATCATGAAAACGAACGTCCCGCCGCCTGCGGCTTTTGATATGGAAAATCGCGCCTGCCTCAATCTTCACGCTCAGCATTTCCTCCAGGCATAAAGCCTGGGCGCAGAGTTGAATATCGTCATGCAGGCCTTTTTTGCGCGGGCCGTGTTTGTATTCTACCGGGTAAACTGTGCCATCGTCATGAAATTCTACCACATCGCATTTACCCGTCAGGCCCAACGCATTCGACCAGACAGGCAAGGCGCGCTCGATGCGCACGCCTGCCTTCACCTCATACGTCGGCACATCTACCCGCTCATGCTCGCGCCGCCCCTTTTGGGTATGCAGATTTTCGCTCCACGCCTGCGCCACATGGATCAGTCCACACTGACGCGGGCAATAGACATAGTGCTGAAGCGCGGAGATGGGGATCGGATCACTTACTGTCATTTACTCAGACGTTGAGTCAGCCCGTCTGGATTTCGCCTGCAATCCAGCACCGCATGGACAACCGCCACATGCTCATCAGGCGTATAATACACAGCGAAGGGAAAGCGGCTGGCCAGCAGCCTGTGATATTTCCCGAACACAAGGCGATGAACACCCGCATGAATCATCAGACTATCAATATCGGCAAACAGCGAGTCCAGAAAATA
>JALSZZ010000240.1 GCA_027075825.1 Mariprofundaceae bacterium
GTCTCTTTGTGAGTTTGCACCTTGATGGTTCCAGTGTCGGATTGAAATCCAGCCTACAGAGGTAGGTCACGCTTCAGTGTGACGAAAGACTGATAACCACCAAGACACGAAGACACCAGAAAAAACAAGAGGTTTCTTTGTGCCTTGGTGGCTTGGTGGTTCCATCGAAATGCCCCGTCGGGCTGAAGCCCGACCTACAGGCAAAACCCACGGGCAAAAAGAAAGGGCGGCCAAGGCCGCCCTTCCCGAACATCCCGCAGGGATGGATTACAGCAGACCCTCGAACTCGAGCATGGTCGTCTTCGTGGTCGAGCTGGTGGCACCAGCCGCCGCGCGAGCCGCCGAAGGCGTGGTCTTCGCGCTGTCATACACGAGATTCAGCTCCAGGTTCTGGTAGACCTCGTAGGTCGCGGCCAGATGGAAGGTCGTCGTCTTCGCGCCAATCAGGCCAGCAACCTTGGCGGCGGCATCGGACACCTTGTTGTAGCCATAGCCAATGCCGAACAGCACATGATCCAGCGGCTTGACCTCGACACGCGCGGAATAGCCCGTGAACTTGTCGCCAGACTGCGCCAGCCCGCCATAGAACTGGCTGCCCACGGCAGCGGCGCCGGTCAGCGTCTTGCCCTTGCTCTGGGCATAGTCCGCATAGAAACCGACGGACATGTCGCCCACTTCGCCCTGGGCCTGGAAGTCCACGAACTGCAGGTCCATGTTGAACTTACCCGTCACATTCGGCGCTGCGGGAGCCACATTGCTCTTGCCCGCCGTACCGGTCACCACGCCAAAGCCGATCATCGTATCCCAACCGGCTGCGTCCAGGAACAGATGGCCGCGGATCAGCTTGGCCAGCTTCAGGCCCACGTTCGTGGCCTGCGCACCACTCGGCGCCACCAGCGCGAACTGGATGTCGCCCATCTCGTTGCCCACCCAGGCACCAACGCCCAGCGTGGCCTTGCCAAAGCCGGCAGCCTGGATAGCGGACACATTAGAGCCCGCCAGCTTGCCGCCGTGCTGACCGAACACGTTCGAGGTCTCGAACACGGCCGAGCCGCCGAAGGTGGAGTTGTGGGCGCCCAAGCCAACCTTGAAGTCGCCGACATCCCAGCTGTTCAGCAGCTGCCAGTTACCGACGGCCACTGCGCCATTGACGGAAGTCTTGGTAGCCGAACCCGCACCGGCACCACCATTGGCGAACTCGATGAACGCGCCCGTATTGGTACCCAAGCGGCCGGCGATCAGGATCGGCGTCTCGGACGGGATGTTCCACGCGCCGGAGGAAGCCTTGCCCGTCTTCTTGGTGTTCGTGTAGTTGCCACGAATCACCACCGTGGCGTTCAGCACGGCCGGGATGGAGAGATTGTCGTCCTCCACCAGCGCCTCATCGCCGACGTCCGTGAAGGAGTTGCGCTTGAACGCGCGACCGAAGGCCTTCAGGGCCGGAAAGGTCTGGAAATGGCAGGACAGGCAAGCCGCGCCGGTCTGACGCGCGAATGCCGGGATGGCCTCGGCCGTGGTCGGAGCCAGCGCCATGCCGGACACCGCAACCATGCCAAAGGCCGCAGCAGAGAAGATTACTTTCTTCATGTTGTTGCACCCTCTTGTTGAGTTTTGGATTCCTCCCCTCCGTGCCCGCTGGCGCGGTTCCTTCCGGGAGGTGTGCGAACATTGCGTGACGCGCGTCACAGGGTCAACCTGCCACAGGGGAAGTGTGTCAATCTGACACACATGCTGGATGGAAAGAGAAACCACCAAGACACGGAGGCGCCAAGAACATCCATATCATTCCAGTGTGTCTTGCTGGTTCATCGTCGGATTGAAATCCGACCTACGGGGCGTTGTAGGTCACGCTTCAGCGTGACATCACCGAATGCCCACCTGCCTCACGGAGACCTCAAGCAGCCAAAAACCCCTGCATCCCTCTTGGTGTCTTTGTGACTTTGTGGCTTCCTATCCAGTCGGACTGAAGTCCGCCCTACGCGGGCCAGTCGGCCAGCTCGTCGGCCAGGATGCGCTTGAGCGGTTCCAGATGCTTTTCGTAGCGCTTCCAGCGCTGCATGTAGTCCTTTCGCATGCCGTCGCGCACTTGGGCCACCGATGACGTGCGGACGATGGTGCGCGCGCGCGAAAAATCCAGACAGGCTTCGTCCCACGGCAAGCCCAGGAACTCCACCATGCGCCGGATCTCCCGCTCGGGGTCCGTCACCAGATCCTCGTAGCGCACCTCCAGCATCGTTCCCTCGGGCAGGATGCTGGCCCAGTGCCGCATCAGGCGCGCATACAGGCGGTAGTAATAGCCAATTCCCCGCAAGCTGTAGATATAATCGAATTCATTGCTTCGAAAGTTCGCCCGGAACATGCCCACGGCATTGTCCAGCGGATGGCGCTTCACATGGATGA
>JALSZZ010000241.1 GCA_027075825.1 Mariprofundaceae bacterium
ATGGCACCTATCCTTTTGTGACATCGTCCAACACCGTTGCTGGCGCAGCGCTCGCCGGTCTGGGCGTTGGCCCGAATGCCGTGGAAGAAGTGATTGGCGTAGCCAAGGCTTACATGACCCGCGTTGGCGCCGGCCCTTTTCCCACCGAATTATACAACGCTGAAGGCATGCATCATGCTGCGGGCAAACATCTGGCAGAAGCAGGCCATGAGTTTGGCAGCACCACCGGACGACCGCGCCGGACAGGCTGGTTTGATGCTGTCGTGACGCGGCATGCGGTACGCATCAATGGCATTACCTCGCTGGCCATCACCAAGCTGGATGTGCTTGACGGTCTGGAAGAAGTGAAGCTGTGCACGGGCTACGGGCTGAATGGCCAGATACTGGAATATATCCCGGCAGATGCTGCCGCTTTTGCCGCCTGTGAACCGGTGTATGAAACCATGCCCGGCTGGCAGCAATCCACCTATGGGGTGACGGATGCCAGTCAGTTACCACAGGCAGCCCGTCATTTCGTGCAGCGCATCGCCGAATTATGCGAAGCGCCCGTCAGCATGATTTCCACCGGCCCGGATCGCGAACATATTTGTCATCTTTGATGACACTACGTCCTTATGATAAAGCAATGGAGTACCCATGTCTGAACGTCAACACCATCACCTGATTATTTTAGGCTCTGGCCCGGCGGGCTATTCAGCGGCGATTTATGCCGCTCGCGCCAACTTGCACCCCCTCGTACTGCAAGGCATTCAGCCAGGTGGTCAGCTGACCACCACCACGGATGTGGATAATTACCCCGGCTATAAAGATGGCATACAGGGGCCGGAAATGATGGAAGATTTCAAAGCGCAGGCCGAACGCTTTGGCACTGTCGTCGAATGGGATCATATCAACAGCGTGGATCTTTCCGTTCGCCCTTTTCTGCTTAATGGCGACAATGGCCAGTATAGCTGCGATGCATTGATTATCGCCACCGGCGCTTCGGCCAAATACCTTGGGCTTGAAAGTGAACAGGCGTTTGCCGGTCGCGGTGTCTCAGCCTGCGCGACCTGTGACGGCTTTTTCTATCGCAATCAGGAAGTTGTTGTCGTCGGTGGCGGCGATACAGCCGTAGAAGAAGCGATTTATCTGGCCAATATTTGCAGTAAGGTCACAGTGGTGCATCGCCGTGATGCCCTGCGCGCTGAAAAAGTCATGCAGGATCGTCTGCTGGCACTGGACAATGTGGAAATGGCCTGGAACAGCGTGCTTGATGAGGTACTGGGGGATGACAGTGGCGTAACCGGCGTCCGCCTGCGCTCCACTGTGGATGACAGCACCCGTGAACTGGCTGTGCATGGCGTATTTATCGCCATCGGTCATCAGCCGAATACGGCTTTTCTTGGCGGTCAGGTCGAATGTGATGAGGCAGGCTACATCAAGGTGCGCGGACGCAGCACAGCCACTTCGGTGGATGGCGTGTTTGCTGCCGGAGATGTGGCCGATCCGGTCTATCGTCAGGCCATTACCAGTGCCGGTGAGGGCTGCAAGGCAGCGCTGGATGCTGAACGCTGGCTGAGTTCCGCTACGCTGTAGCGCTGCATGCCCATTCGCCGGTAAAGATAAACACAGGCTTGTTATGCGGCAACTGGCGAGCATCATTCTGAACGATCTTCAGGCGCACTGGCCGCAGCCGCTTCGCTTGCAACGGGTGGAGGCACTGCACGGCGGCTCCATCAGTCAAAGCATGGCCTTGCATTGTCAGGGTATCAGCTTTTTTGCCAAGGCGCAGTCGTCTCGCCATGCCGCCATGTTTGCCGCTGAATGCGCAGGCCTGCAAGCCATGCGCCAGGCGGGCTGCCGGGTACCCCGTCCGATTTGTCAGGGCGGCGATGAACGGTATGCCTGGCTGGTGCTTGAATTTATCCCTTTATCATCACGGGGGGATGCCGCACTGGCAGGCCGGCAACTGGCCAGCATGCATCGCCATGGCGCCGATTATTTCGGCTTTCCTGACGATAACTTCATCGGCCTGACTCCTCAACAGAACACGCCTTGCCATCACTGGCCGACATTCTTCCGCGAATGCCGCCTGCTTCCGCAATACCGGTGGTTACAGGAAAAAGGCCTGGTTGATCGCCATATGCAGGCTGATTTTGAACGCCTGCTGGATCAGCTGGATGACCTTCTGGGCGGGCATCAGCCCCGGCCTTCGCTGCTGCATGGCGATTTATGGTCAGGCAACCATGCTTATGATAACGATGGCCAGCCCGTCATGTTTGATCCGGCCTGCTATTATGGCGACCGTGAAGCGGATCTGGCCATGACCCGATTGTTTGGCGGCTTTCCGGCGGCATTTTATGAGGCCTACGAGCAAGTCTGGCCACTACCCGAAGGCGCAGCGACGCGCGCCACCCTTT
>JALSZZ010000242.1 GCA_027075825.1 Mariprofundaceae bacterium
TAATTTAAACTGTGTCAAGATGGTTTTAACTGTGATTATTTAGCTGGGCCGCTGGAAACCAGTACCTTGGCCGGGCGAATCAGACGGCCATGCAGGGTATAACCGGCCACATGCTGGGCAATCACCGTGCCTTCGGGTTCATCACTCGGCATCTGGGTCAGCGCTTCATGTAAATGCGGATCAAAAGTCTTGCCCACAGCATCAATACGCTCGACCTCAAAATTCTTCATCATCTCGTGCCAGCTGTTGAGTGTGAGTTGCACACCCTCGCGAACAGCCGCCTCATTACCCTCTTCCGCTTCCAGCGCACGCTCCAGATTATCCACCACATCCAGCAATGCCGTAGCAAATTTCTCAACCCCGAACTTGTGTGCCTCGGCCACTTCGCGCTGCGTACGTTTGCGCAGATTTTCCATCTCCGCATGCAGACGTAATAACTTGTCTTTCAATTCTGCGATTTCAGCCTCTGCCGCTTCCAGAAGATCTGGCTCTGTCCCTGCTTCATCACCATTCTCATCCAGTACAATGGCATCTTCAGTCTTATCCAATGCATCCGCCGCTTTAGCCCGGACTTCATCGTCTTTTTTCTTCTTCTTGCCCATCACTCCACTTTTCCTCCTAACATTCTACTGACCCATCTGGCTGTACAGTCCACAATTGGCATCACGCGCTCATAATGCATGCGACGTGGCCCTATGACGCCGAGTGTGCCAACCACACTGGCTGATCCTTCATAACGTGACAGCACCACAGATACCTGCTCCATATGCACCAGCGCATGCTCGCTACCGATGAACACTTTCACACCACTTCCCCCGGACTCTACCTGTGCAACCAGGTGCAGCAATTGCTCACGCTCTTCAATGGCTGACATCAGTGAACGAATGGTGTCGAGCACAGTAAATTCCGGCATCTCCAGCAGTTGCCGCTGACCACTGACAAACATATCGGCTTGCCCTTCTATAGGGGCATCAGCCCATTGTTTCAAGTCCTGCAACAGATGACGGATTTTCAGACGATCCGAGTCCATCGCCTGCTGTAATCGTTGCCGTACCTGTTCAAGATTGCAGCCGCCAAGCAGTTCATTGAGTTTGGCTGAAACACTGCGCAGTTGTTCCTCATCCATTGGTTCATGATCCATATGTCCGGGCCTGGCAATCAGCCTGTTCTGAACCTCGCCGGAATCGCTTACGATCACAGCCAGCACCTTTTCGGATGATACCGGCACCAGTTCAATACGATTAATCCTGTGTACCTTCTGCTCATGCACCCAGACCATACCGGCGAAATGCGTCAAACTAGCCAGCTCATCGGTAGCGCATTGCAAAATATTGTTGCGTTCTGAAGCCTGGGACAAATGCCCAGCCACAGACCGTTCCAGCTGCTTATTCATACCCTGATCAACCGTCATAAGCGTATCGACAAAATAACGTAAACCGGTATCGGTAGGTACACGTCCGGCCGATGTATGCGGGGCTGCCAAGAAACCCTGGCGCTCCAGATCAGCCATTACACTACGTATGGATGCCGGACTCAGTCCCAGCCCCCCCTGTTCGGACAGGCTGCGTGAACCGACAGGTTGGCCTGTATCAAGGTAAGCCCGCACAACTTCAGCAAGGATATGTTCATGCCGTTCTATCATAATAATGTGAATATCACTGGATTCATAAAGGCATGGAACACTAGCGTTGTGATCGACAGTGACAACGTCGTGGTGTACTCAAATCAGAAGCAGACTACACTCACGCCATGATCATCATCTCCATATCCGGGCAAATGCTCTATCACCGCCGTAAAACAGGTGTCTGCCATACCTACCCTGTTTCCACCGCCAGCAACGGTGCTGGAAACCTGCAAGGCAGCTTTCAGACACCACTGGGCAAACACCGTATTGCCGAAAAGATCGGCTATGGCATGCCGCTTCTGACAGCATTCAATGCCCGCGAACCATTCTGCATTTACAACCCGGAAACATCCGACCCGGATCGGGACTGGATTCTCACCCGAATTTTATGGCTGGAGGGATGTGAAACCGGCAAGAACCGCCGTGGCCCGGTCGACACGCATGCACGCTACATTTACATCCATGGTACCCACGAAGAAAACAAAATAGGTTCCCCCGCTTCTCACGGCTGCATCCGCATGAGAAATGAAGACATACTGGAATTATTTGCAAACGTTGTTGTCGGAGAACGCGTTTGTATTATCGCATAAAAAAACAGTCCAAATCGTTTTTCTGCAACTTCAACTGTATTCAATTTTATGTTTTTTTATTTTCCTCTGTGAAACCATGCCTGCCGCTGTGATGAAAAGCCTATTCGATTTTGTTGCTTGATTTCAGCCTGGCCAGAAACAGCCCCACTTCGTAGAGTAGTAGCATCGGAATACCAAGCAACACC
>JALSZZ010000243.1 GCA_027075825.1 Mariprofundaceae bacterium
CCCATGGATAAGCCATGCGCATGCAAACCGGGCATGGCTTCATGCAAGGCTGCAGAGAGCTGCGCAGCGCTGGCAAACAGCGCACGGTATTGCGCGCTGGTTGAGCCATAGGGCGCCATGGTCATCAAACCACGCATATGAAGTCGTGGCAGACTGATGATCTCCTTAACTGCGTCGAGCAGGGCGTGGAACTGCGCCTGATCATGCTGCCAGTTGGCGCAGTCAAAGCCGCTCTTACTGGCTTCGCCGGAGATATTGACTTGTACAAACACGTCAAGTCCCCGCCCAAGCTCAACCAGCTGATCAGAAAGCCGCCTGGCAATGCGCAGTCGGTCAACTGCGTGAAAACAATCAGCATATTGCGCCACCAACTTACTACCCCGGGATTGTAGATGGCCGATAAAATGCCACTTGATGCCATCCAGCCGACTCAACGAACGGGCTTTTTCCGCCAGTTCATGCGGACGGTTTTCAGCAAAACAGCGCACACCCTGCGACCACGCAGTTTCAATGGCCGTGATCGGTTTTTGCTTGCTGACGGCAATCAGGGTGATTTCATCAAGCGGGCGATGAGCGCGTTCGGCAGCCTGCGCCATACACTGACGCACATGTTCAAGTGAGGATGTTATCATATATTCAGAAACTATCGACATAAGGGATTTCTGTTGCTCCGGCTATGCCTCGCAGGCAGACGCAGGCGCTGGCCAGGTTGCAGGATGTTGTGAAGGTGGGGATTGGCACGCCGTAATAGCGCCACGCTCAAATGATGGCGCCGGGCGATCTTCCACAGCGAATCGCCTGGTTTTACCCGTGTAAAGCGTGGTGCTTCCATTGCCTGGCTGACATGGCTGATCGCATCCTGCGCCCTGTTCCATGGCGCATCATCGGGAATACATAATTGCAGGCTGACATGCTCGCCATAGCGTATGCGTTCCAGCTGGGGGTTGAGTCGCAACAGGGTTTCCGCTGAAAGATTCAGCGCCTTGCCCAGATGGGGAATATCAGCGCCACGGGTCTGCACCTGCCGAACAGGTATCGCCTCGGGAAAGCTGCGCAAACCTGTATGCCGGGCATAGACCAGACTCAGAATATTTTTCACATAGGCTTTGCTGGCTTTCGGTGCAGGAAGCCTGTCCAGGCCATCAGCCGGTTGCCAGCCGCCCTGTTGCCGCAAAAATCTGGCCAGCCGTGCCGGACCACAATTGTACGCCGCCAGTGCCAGTGGCCAGTATTCAAAGCGTTGGCGCAGCCGTTTCAGGTAACGCACCGCCGCCTGCGTGCTTTTTTCGACATGGCGCACATCATTCAGTAGCGGCGAGCAGCTCAGCCCCAGGCTTTTGGCGGTGGCAGGCATGAACTGCCACAGGCCGGCCGCGCCCGCCGCAGAAACTTCATAAGGATCATATTTTGATTCAATGGCAGGAATCACCTCTAATGACAGCGGGCTGTGACTTTGTTGCAACACATCTTCAATGCGACGACGCACCAGCCGGGAATTATCAGCGATGGTTTTCCATGCGTGTTCAGGGAACACTTGTTCAGCGCGCTGTGCCAGCATATGCAGGTCATCCGCCGGCAAGCCCTGCAACAACACCGGCAGGCGCGGCGGCCTGATGCTTTCAGGTTCGGCGGGCGGCAGGGGCGCTGTCACTTCGGCAGGCATCACGATTTTGGCGACTGCTTCCTGTGGCGGCGCGACAGTGTTGGCAGGTGGCTGCTTTACGGTCGCTTTCGTGCCGGCCTGATGATGCGGCACACAGGCGCTGAAGCATAACAGGCTGCCGAGCAGCGCCATCAGTTTACGCATGTTGTCCGCTCCACCATTGCCAGAGGCGCGCGCTGGCCTGTTCACCTGTCATGCCCTGTTGCCGCCATTGGCGCAGCGCCGTGGAAACATGTGTTTTCGCCAGCCGTTGGCCCTGACTATCTGTCAGCAAGGGATGATGGGCATACAATGGCGCAGGATAACCGAGCAAGGCCTGTAGCAGACGGTGAATGGCGGTATGGGGCAGCAAATCCATACCGCGAATAACATGACTGATGCCTTGCGCAGCATCATCAACAACAACGGCAAGATGATAGCTGTAACGAATATCCTTGCGTCCGATCACCGGATCATCATGCAGGCTGACGGTATGTTGATGGCCCTCCATATCCTGCCAGTACAGTGGTTGCCCGGCGCAATCCAAAGCACGCTGACGATGTAAACGCCAGGCACAGGGTTGATGCCGCATGCGCACCTTGGCCTGCGCTGCGTCAAGCAGCGCACAACGTCCGGGACACTGCCAGTCGCCGTCCGCTGACGCTTCTTGTTGCCGAAAATCGCTGCGGCTGCAAAAACAGGGGTAAATCAGTTGCCGCTGCCGCAGTTCTGTCAGCGCCGCTTCATAGG
>JALSZZ010000244.1 GCA_027075825.1 Mariprofundaceae bacterium
GTCGCCGAAGATAATCTGGCCGTTGCCATTGGCCGTCGCGGGCAGAATGTGCGGCTGGCAACGGAGCTGACGGGCTGGGATATTGAGATCATGACCACCGGCGAAGAAGAAGAGAAGCGCAGTGAGGAAGTCGAATTGGCAAAGACGCTGTTCGCTGAGCAGCTGGCGCTTGATGCCGAGGTAGCGACCAGTCTGGTGGCTGAGGGCTTCATGAGTCTTGAGGATCTCGCGTATTGCGCAGAGGCTGATCTGGCTACTGTTGAGGGTATTGAGGATGCGGCTGCCTTGCAGGATCATGCGCGCAACCAGCTACTGGGCAATGCGCTGGATGAAGCGGGTCAGACGCATGAGGCAGAACAACCACTTTCTGCTCTGGCGATTATGCGTGATGAGGTTGCGGAAGAGCTTCGGGCCAATGGTATTGAAACGCTGGAGCAACTGGCCGATGCCGCGATGGACGATCTTGAGAATATCGAGTCGCTGGCCGTTGATGAGGCTGAAAAGCTGATTATGGCTGCTCGCGAGGCCTGTGGCTGGTTTGACGAAACCTGAACACGCCGAGCGCAGCTGCGTGGTGTGCCGGTGTAAACAGGCAGCACCGCAGATGATGCGCCTGGCCGTTGATGGTGAAGGTTTCGTCTGGCCGGATGTGTTGCAAAAGGCACCGGGGCGAGGCTGCTGGTTGTGCATGCAGGAGGATTGCCTGCACAAGTTCTTCCGAAAGGGCGGTGTGGATCGCTTACGGCGGCATTTTTCGATATTGCAGTCGGGGCAGCATGAGCGGCTGAGGCAGCTTGTTCAGCAGGCGCTGACTTCACAGCTTGAGTGCATCCTGAGTTTGCTTTTGCCACAGGCTGCCATCGGAAGGGATGCGGTCATGCACCGAATGTGGCAGCATGCGCCGCTTTTCGTTATCCTCGCGGATGATGCGGGGCAGGCCTTGTTGCGTCAGCTTGAAGATGCAGCTGGCAAGCGCAATAACGCGGGGCAATGCACGACATTGCTCAGAGACTTCCCCGGAGCTGTGTTGGCTCGGGCCGGAAGACGGGAAAAAATTTCAGTAATAGCAGTAGATGGTCGAACGAATGTGAGACGTTTGCAGCAATATGGCATCTGGTTAAACCGGATGAAGGATGCAGGGTAGCGATGGCGAACAAACGCGTGCTTGAATTTGCGAAGGAACTGGGGGTTGATGTTTCGGATATCCGAAATGCCGCCATGCGGTGCAATATTGCCGCCAGCGGGCCAACCTCCATGCTTAATGGCGAAGATCAAAAACGGATTCAACAGGCTATTAGTCAGGGGAAGCATCAAAAACAGGCAGGTGGTAACAAGACCATTGCTGTTACGCGTACCTCTGTCGGCGCTTCTCAGGGGGGCGGCAAGACTGTTCAGGTTGCTGTGCGTCGTCGCCGTCATCCGGGGGCTGCACGTCAGGATACTGCCAGCAGCCGTTCACGGAATGAAGCGAACAGAGCCGGTAAAAATGATGCGGTTGCCCGCGATACTGCCGGGCAAAGTGCTGCACAAGCCAAAAAAGAGGCGCGTCCTGTCGCAGAGCAAAAGAAAGACAGCGGCTCCAAAAGTACTGCTTCGCGTGAAGACCGTTCGCGTCGTCAGGGCTCTGATCAAAGGCAGCGTCAGAGCAACCAGCAGTCAACAGCCCAACCGGCTGCGCGCGGTGGTTTGACACCGGCGCAACGCGCCATGCAGTCGATGGAGGCCAAAAAGCAGGAAGAAGTTGAAAAACGTCGTGCTGAACGGGCTGAATATCGTCAGCGGCAACAGGCCCGCCGTGCTGCCCAGCAACAACAGCGTGACCATGCACCTCAGAGGGAAGGGCGCGGCGCAGATCGCGCTCAGCGTTCTGCCCAGACGATGCAGGGCCAGCACGATCAGCGTGCAACTCGTCCGGCACAGGGACGCCAGGATCAGCGTCGTCCGGCACAGAATCGTCAGGATCAGCGTCGTCCGGCACAGGGTCGTCAGGATCAGCGTCAGGGCGCTGCTCGTGGCGGGCCACGCACCAGTATGCGTACAGGCCTGACACCCGCCCAGATTGCGGCGGCCAAGGCACCAAAATCCTCATTGAAACAGATTGAGAAAAAAATCAGTGACGAACGTGCAGAGCGTCGCCGCGAACAGCAGGCAGCACGGCGCGGGCGCAATGATCAACGATCAGCCAACGCAGGCGCTAACCGGCCACAAGGCAATATGCCTCGCCGCGCACCGTCGGTTGCAGTTTCACCTGAGCCGTTTTCTCCGCCATCCCCTGATGGTGCCAAGAAACGCGGTTTTGGCGGGCCACCTCCGGGCGGCAGGGGCAAGCGTCGGCTGTCGCCAGCGGAAAAGGCGGCGCGTCGAAACTATGCGCAAAAGCGCCATGCAATTTTCACTGATGAACAGGAAGAGCGAATGGCGCGTCTGGCCCGTGGTGATCGTCGCAAAACGACAATTACCAAGGAAGACGAGGCATTCGTGATTCGTGAGGTAGAGATTACCGATCCGATTATGGTTTCCGAACTGGCCAGCCGCATGGCGGTGAAGGTCGGTGATTTGATCAAGAAGCTGTTTGAAATGGGCATGCCAATGACGGCTAATGCCAGTCTCGATGGCGAAACTGCGGTGCTGATTGTTGAAGAGTTTGGCCATAAACCGAAACTGATTAACGCTGCGGCAGTGGAAGATGCACTGATTGAAACCGTTGAAGAAAATGAAGATGAGCTGCAACCCCGACCGCCTGTGGTGGTGGTCATGGGCCATGTTGACCACGGTAAAACCTCGATTCTTGATGCTTTGCGCAAATCCAGCGTAGCTGCTGGCGAGGCCGGTGGTATCACCCAGCATATCGGCGCTTATATGGTCAAGCTGGACACAGGTGACCGGGTCGTCTTTATTGATACACCAGGCCATCAGGCATTTACCGGCCTGCGTGCCCGTGGCGCCAAGTTAACCGATGTGGCCGTGTTGGTGGTGGCTGCCGATGATGGCGTGATGCCTCAGACGATTGAAGCCATTAACCACGCCAAGGCGGCTGATGTGCC
Organism: Mariprofundaceae bacterium; assembly: GCA_027075825.1. Lineage (GTDB taxonomy): Bacteria > Pseudomonadota > Zetaproteobacteria > Mariprofundales > Mariprofundaceae > AB-137-C09. Next base: position 3,045 of record JALSZZ010000244.1, read on the forward strand.
CATTATCGTGGCCATTAACAAAATGGACAAGGCAGGAGCCGACCCTGAGCGCGTGATGCGTCAGCTGGCCGAGCATGACCTGACACCTGAAGAATGGGGCGGGGATACCATTTGCGTCAAGGTTTCAGCACATACAGGCGAAGGTCTGGATGAGTTGCTGGAAATGCTGGCCTTGCAGACGGAAATTCTCGAATTACGCGCCAACCCGAACAGGCCGGGACGCGGTGTTATTGTTGAATCCTCGATTGATCGTGGTCGCGGGCGTGTGGCCACCGTGCTGGTGCAGAACGGCACTTTCCGCAAGGGCGATATTGTGGTCGTTGGCTCGGTCATGGGGCGCGTGCGCGCCATTGTTGACGAAAATAATGTGCAGCACAAAACAGCCGGGCCATCCATCCCCTTTGAATTGCTGGGTCTGGAAGATACGCCGGAAGCAGGCTCTGAAATTGTGGTCGTGGAAAATGAACGCAAGGCGCGTGAAGTGGTTGACTACCGTAAAGAAAGGGATCGCGTTCAGGGTGCGCAGTTGCAAAAACGGGCCAGCATGGATGAGTTGTTTGCTGCCGTGCAAAGCGGTGTTATTGAAGTGCCTGTGGTGCTGAAGTGCGATGTTACCGGTACGCTTGAGGCACTGGCTGATACCATGGCCAGGATTGGCAACGAAGAGGTGAAGGTTAAGGTGGTTCACAAGGGGATCGGTGGTATTACCGAATCGGATGTGATGCTGGCCTCTGCCTCTGATGCGATTATTATTGGCTATAATGTTCGGCCGGAAACCAAGGCCAAGAAGCTGGCTGACAGCGAAGGGGTGGATATTCGTTTCTATCGCGTGATTTATGATGCGATCGAAGAAATGAAGGCTGCGCTTGCTGGTAAGCTTGCGCCTGATCAGGTGGAGAAAGCCATTGGTCGTGCCGAAGTTCGTGAAGTGTTCCAGGTACCCAAAGTGGGGGCGGTGGCTGGTACTTATGTCTCCGATGGCTTTGTCTCGCGCCATGCCCAGGTTCGCGTATTGCGCCAGGGCGTAGTGATTTATGAAGGAAAGGTCGCTTCGCTGCGTCGCTTCAAGGATGATGTCCGCGAAGTGAAGACGGGTTATGAATGTGGTATTGGCATCGACAAGTTCAATGATGTCAAGGTCGGCGATTGTTTCGAGTTCTTCGTCATTGAGGAAGTGGCTGCGAAGCTGTAAGCATGGCTGATACCGGGGCAGCGCGGCTGCAGCGCGATTTACAGCGCTGGTTAACCCGGCTGATTCAGCGTGACGCTGATGATCCGGCCTTGCAGTTGGTGACGATTACAGCAGTTGAAATTTCACGCGGCTCGCATGATGCTGTGGTTCGCGTTCATGCGCCGCTCGAAAGTCTGCCGCAGGCGCAGTGTGTGGCGCGACTGAATCGCATGGCACCTCATTTTGAGCATAGCCTTCGTCGCCACCTGCAACGCAGGCGCTTGCCGCATCTTCGTTTTGCCTGGGATCAGGGCATGGATGATGCTGCGACAATGATGGCGAAACTTCGGGAACTGCACCGTGAATAAGCCATGCCTGCTGCCCGATGTTGACTGGACACCACTTGTTCAGCGACTGCGTGCTGCCGGCTGCGTTCACCTGGTTACCCATCGCATGCCGGATTCCGACGGTATTGGCTCGCAAATCGCCCTGTTTCATGCCCTTGGCAGCATGGGGCTGAATGTGCAGATGTATAATGCTGATCCTGTGCCGCGTATTTGTCGTTACCTCGATGGCGCGGAACTGATTGCTCATGGCGACACACCGCCTGTTGCCGATGTGGTGATTGCCCTGGATGCAGGCTCTGCTGCACGTCTTTCTTTTTCCTTTCCTGATGATTGCTGCCTGGTGAATATTGATCATCATGCCAGCAATAACGGCTATGGTCATATCAATATGGTTGATGCCCGCTACCCGGCAACGGGGGCGATGGTATATGATCTGTTGCTGGCACTGAAAACGCCGTGGAGTCCGGCCATTGCTCAGGCCATTTATGCCGCCATCCTGACGGATACCAATGCTTTTCGTAGCGAGACGGTGACGGCTGATTTGCACCGGCTGGTCGCCGCCCTGATTGATGCCGGTGCGCAACCTGCGCTGGCCGCGCAGCATGCGTATGCCAGCCATCGGCCGACGCGCTTTGTGCTGCTCAGGGAAGCGCTGGATACACTGAAGCTTTATGATGGCGGACGCTCTGCCTGGATGTATCTGACGCAGAGCATGCTGCTTCAAAGTCATTGTCGTCTGGAAGACAGTGAGGGCTTTATTGAGTACGCTCGCAGTATTGATGGGGTAAATGTCAGCGTGCTGTTGTGTCAGACGGGGGCTGATGAATGGAAAGTGACGTTTCGTGGTAGAGGTGCCTGTAATGTTGGTGATCTGGCCAGCCGACTGGGAGGAGGCGGCCATCGTCATGCGGCAGGGTGTACCTTATATGGCAGTCGTGGCGAGGTGACACAGCATCTTCGTCAGAACGTGGAAGCATTGCTGGGCACCTGCGGAGAATGAGCAACAGTTCGCTGGCCGGGGTCGTATTTCTCGATAAACCACAGGGCTGGACATCCAGGCAGGCTGTCAATGCCGTGCGTCGCATTTTCAGCACCCTGCCGTGCCAGGCAGGTGCGGTGGGAAAACGCGGTATCAGGGCCGGGCATACCGGCACGCTGGATCCGCTGGCCACAGGCATGCTGCCGATCTTGCTTGGCGAAGCGACGCGCTTTGCCGATTATGGTTTGCAGGCCGACAAACACTATCTGGTAAGCATGGATCTGAGCATGCAAACCGACACGCTGGATGCTGAGGGAGAGCTTTGCGAACGCTTTGACCATCGACCTTCCGATGCGGAAATTGATCAATTCCTGGAAACCATGCACGGGCCACAACAACAAATACCGCCGCGCTATTCGGCGATTCGCATTCAGGGGAAACGCGCCCATGAACTTGCCCGCCAGGGGCAGCAGGTGGAGCTTGAAGCGCGGCCCGTTACACTGTATTTACTGAAAAAAATCAGTTACGACTATCCGTTGTTGAAGCTCGCTGTGCACTGCTCCAAGGGAACTTATATCCGCTCGCTGGCGCGTGACCTGGGGCTGGCGCTTGGCTGCGGAGCCTGTGTCACCATGCTGCGACGAACATCAACCGGCGGCTGGCCAGCCGGGATGATGTGTACCATGGCAGAAGTGGAAGCTTCGCCGCTTTGCTGTCTGCATCCCACTGTCCGCTGGCTGGCCGACTGGCCACGCCTTGAACTTGATGCGGCGATGGCACGTCGTTTTGTGCAAGGTCAGCGTCTGGCCATGCCCGCAGGTGGCCAGCCTGCCGGTGAAGTGGCAGTCTGCGGGACTGATGGCAGCTTGCTGGGAGTCGGACGGTTGCAGTTGCATGACGGACGGCAGGTACTACATCCGAAAACAGTATTGCCATCGGCACAAGGTTGATGTCGTGTAAGGGAGAGCACGTTGTTCTGGAAAAGAAAAAAAATAGTTCCTGAAAAATATGAACCGGAAGCTGCGGTGTTGACTCAGGAAATGACACTCATGTTTCAGACCTTAAAGCATGTCGTTCGTTCTGATCTGGTCGTGCTTCCTCATGTGCCCATGCAGCGGTTGCTGCGACCGTTCGGCCAGCTTAATCAAAAGGAACGAACATCGTTACATGCGGCGCTGGCAGGTCATGAGGCCGATTTTGTGCTTTGTTCGGGCAAAGGCCTGCGTCCTGAGGCTGTGATTATGCTGGAAAACCATGGTCACGAAGTCGAGCCGATTTTTGAGCATGTGGGGATTCGTTTTTTTCGTATTCCCATGAAGGGCGCGGCCAATACCGATTATCTGCATACGGTGCTTGAGGCTTATGTCGCCAAAAATGAAGATGCAGCGAAAAGCCTGTCCGATACGCAAACTGTTTTGCCACGCAAGTATTGCCCGAAATGTCAGACAGAAATGGTGGTCAAGCGTGCCCGTGGCGGGCCGTGGGAAGGCAGCCTGTTTTGGGTATGCCGTCGTTATCCGCGCTGCAAAACCAGCGAATTGCACAAGGTGTAATTCACACAACAACTCAGGGAGAACACATGGCTTCTTTCGAATACCCCAATCTCGAAATCATTGTGCTTGCCGCAGGCAAGGGCACCCGCATGCGCTCGGCGCAACCTAAAGTATTGCATCCGGTACTGGGCAAGCCAATGCTGGAGCATGTGCTGCATACAGCGGAATCACTGATGCCTCATGGCATTTCGGTGGTTGTGGGCCATGAGGCGGAACAGGTGCGCGAACGCATTGGCGATCCGGCCAATATTCACTGGGTTGAGCAGCGTCAGCAGCTTGGCACAGGCCATGCCGTGAACTGTTGCCGCTCAGTATGCGACAGTTGCCGTGATGTGCTGATTATCTGCGGCGATACTCCTTTATTGCGTGCCGAAACCCTGAGCTCGCTGGTGGAGGCCCATCGTCAGGCTGATGCCGTGGTGTCATTTTTATCGGCCCGATTGTCGAATCCGCACGGCTATGGCCGTGTGAAGCGCGATGCGGAAGGCCAGGTATTATCCATTATCGAGCAAAAAGATGCTGATGCCGATGAGCAATTGATTGATGAAGTCAGTTCGGGGATTTTTTGTGTCCGGCAACAGGACCTGTTTGAACTGCTGGCCAGGGTTGGCAACGATAATGCTCAGGGTGAGTATTATTTGCCCGATGTTGTGCCGCTGGCCTTGCAGCAGCATGCCAGGGTTCAGGCCGTATTGATGGATGATGCTGACGAAATGACCGGCATTAACAACCGCTGCCAGTTAGCTGATGTGGAGAGGCTGTTGCAGCAGCGCATTGTGCGTGACTGGCAGATGCAGGGTGTCACCATTGAGCAGCCTGATACCGTGCGCATTGAAGCCAGTGTTCACATCGGTCGTGACAGCGTTATCCATGCCGGCAGTCATTTGCTGGGAGCAAGCCGCATTGGCGAAGGCTGTAGCATCGGGCCTTATGCGGTTATTTGCAATGCAGAACTGGATGATGAATGTCATGTGTATGCGTTTTCACATATCGAGGAAGCCGATGTCGGCGCGCAGGCCAATATCGGCCCGTTTGCCCGTTTGCGTCCTGATGCCAGGCTTGATGAGCAGGTACGCATCGGAAATTTTGTTGAAATCAAAAAGTCCGTGATTGGCCGGGGCAGCAAGGTGAACCATTTAAGCTATATCGGTGATACAACCATGGGTACGGACTGTAATGTCGGCGCTGGCTCGATTACCTGTAATTACGACGGGGCCAACAAGCATCAGACCAAGATTGGTGACAGGGTATTTATTGGCTCTGACACCAAGTTGATTGCCCCGGTATTCGTGGATGATGATGCCACCATTGGCGCAGGCAGTATTATCAGCAAAAATGTTGATGCCGGTGGCCTGACGCTGTCGGCCAGGCCGGAGCAGCGCCACAAAAGCAAATGGCGGCGACCGCGCAAGGATTAGACATGGCGAAGACATCATTATATCAGCAAATCGGTGGCATGGATACGCTGCGGCGTGTACACAAGGTGTTTTACGACAAGGTGTATGCTCACCCATGGCTGGGACGTTATTTTGCCGATACCCGGCAGGATCTGATCGAAGAAAAGCAAAGTCGCTTTATGGCCGAAAAAATGGGCGCGGAAGATGTGCGCTATATCGGTCATTCACCGGAACTGGCGCATCGACGTATGTATATCAGCGATGAACTGTTTGATGAACGGCAGCAGTTATTGCGTGAATCACTGGAAGAATGTGGTGTGGAGGCATCGCTGATTCAGCGTTGGCTGAAAATTGATGGCGCCTTTCGCAGACATATTGTCAATGAATCACTGGCGGCATTCGAAGCCGTTGATCTGGGCTATGAGCAGCCAGTGAATTTTTCCGATCCTCGTCGCGACGAATGAAGAAAAGCCGGAAATCGCGCAAAACCTCAGCCTGGTTTCAGCGCCATGTGCATGATCCTCACGTCAGGAAGGCGCAGCGTGAAGGAAAGCGTTCGCGCGCCGCCTACAAGCTGACGCAGATACTGGATGAATACCAGCACAAGGTGTTGCAGGGGCAAACCATTGTTGACCTTGGCTGCGCGCCCGGCTCATGGACCATGGAACTGGTACGCATGACAGGCGAAACAGGCGTGGTGATCGGCATTGATCTGCTGCCTGTTGAGCCTGTCGCCGGAGCACGGCTGATTCAGGCTGACTTTACCAGTGAGCAGGGGCAACAGGCGTTGCAGCAGGCACTGGCCGGGCGGCGCGTGGATATGGTGGTGTCGGATATGGCACCTGAAATGAGCGGTAACAAGCTGGTG
>JALSZZ010000245.1 GCA_027075825.1 Mariprofundaceae bacterium
ATCCAGGATTGCGCAAACGATCTCCCAAGACCGAAAGCCAGCAATCACCAGCCACTGACCGCTGATCCGTGAACAAAGAATGGGGTGAAGAATCAACCAACCCCAAATGTCATGCTTCGCGTCGCTCTCCTTTAATGGGCTGGCCATATAATCGTTGTCTGACAAACGGCTAATCTTCTCAATGGCCGGATGAAGACCCTTGATATCCCCAACCCTGACAACTTCGAATGATGGGAGTTTTCGACTCATTCCAAAATAGCCCCGCTATGGACAGGCGGCTTAGCGACGCCATCTGTATTTAGATATGTCACGAGCGACATAATCAGCCCGCTGCAGTAATTCTCCCTTGCAGCACGTTTCTCGGCCAAGGTTAGGTGGTGGTCGTTGATGTGATCGATCGCCTTCTTTATATGGTTCGCCCCGCGTTGCAAGGGTTGAATGCCTGGCTGAAAGATCGGTTGCACACATATATCCGACCGTTGAATGAGGCATGGATGGTTGTCTGCCTCTGCTCCCGATGGAAATCCGTGCATTCCCGCACTCATCAGCAGTACGGCCTTGATGGCCTTTTCAATTCGCAGGTTCTCGGGAATGCAGCATCCGTCTTTCTCGCCATCTCCTCTTCAAGCCCTCGCAACCTATGGAAACTCCTTGTCCGCTTTCCCACTAGGCAGCAGCCACGTTGTATGTCTCACCGCGCGTCAGCAACGCCCAAGCCGTACGCACGTTCTTGTGGGCAAGCGCCACAGCAACTACGTTCGCATGCTTGCGTTCCAGCAGTCCCGCCGCCCTTCGGCTCCGCCGGTCAGCAATGCCACAATCAGTCGAATCAGGATGCCCTTGTCCTTCGGGTCGCTTTCCGCGACCAACAGAGTAAGGGCTACCAACGCCTCCTCGGAAAGCCTTGACGATCCGTCAGGGTAATACAGCGCCCCGTTCTGTTCCAGAAACCCCAAGAACAGAGCCGCACCGATTCGCTTGTTGCCATCAACGAAAGGATGATTCTTGACTATGAAGTAGAGAAGATTGGCGGCCTTTTCCTCCAACGATGGATAGGCATCCTCCCCGCCCACAGTCTGAAAGATGCCAGCTAGGCAAGCATCCAGTCCACCACCTCTTTCCCTTCCGAACAGCTCGCCAGCCTGAAGCTGGTCGCGCATGCCCGCTATCCAACGTCTCGCCTCGAGAAGCGTCAGGGGGCGAACGTGCTGCCGCTTGTGCGGGGGCTCAGGCAAGCGTCTGTGGTCGTAGTCGTCAAGAATATCTAAGGCGCGTGAGTAATCTGCAACCACTCGCAACAGTGACTCTGCCTCATCACCCTTCAGTGCGCGCCGATCGACCACTCTCGCCACTACGCGAATAGCGCGTTGCAGCTCATCAAGCCGTCGAGCGTTGACGGTGTACCCTTCAAGGATGTGCTGTCGCAGCACCTGCGTGGCCCAAATTCGGAACTGGGTGCCGCGTTTGGAGTTGACGCGGTAACCGACGGAAAGGATGGCATCAAGGTTATAGAACTGCGTGCGGTAGGTTTTCCCATCCTCTGCAGTATGTGCAAAAATTGCACATACTGAATCTTTGTCCAGTTCGCCGCTTGCAAAGATATTTCGCAAGTGCTTGGTGATGACGCTGCGTTCGGTCTGGAACAGGGTGGCCATCTGTTTTTGATTCAACCACAACGTTTCACCTTCCAACCGCACGGCCAGTTCCACGGCCCCGTCCGGCGAACGGAAGAGCTCCACCATACCGCCCTTGCCTCCATATCTGGCCACAGGCTCCCCAGCCCGATTCACGTCATCACCCCCAGGATCACGAGCGCATTCATCGCCCTTTCCGCTCCACCGCCATGTACCCGTCAAGTTCCATTACGACCCCAAAATCATTGATAAACATAACGTTAGGCTCCCGCATCCTTTTGGAACTTGCCTTCCAATCGAGTATCCGTCAACAATGCCATACCGCTATCCAAAAATTCTGATCCTTGATGAGATTGGCTATCTGCCGTTATCCCGCCAAGAGGCCAGTCTGTTGTTTCGCCTGATCTGCCAACGGCCGAGGAAAACAACGCATGAGGTGCATTCCAATTTCGGCGATCAGCGGACATTTTATTTCGGTGATCACCGGACAAATTACGTCGGTGTTGACATTTGCCGAGTTCAACTACCAGCCCGAGGGCTGGGATGCGCCCTGCCGCTTCATCGTGCGCCGGGAGATCCACCATGCCGACGGCCTCTTTCCCGAGGTGCGGGATTGCGTTTATGCCACCTCGCTGGATCATGCGCCGCAAGACATCGATGCCTGCTACCGTCGTCGGGGCATGGCCGAGAACTACATCAAGGAGCTGCAATACACGCTGGACCTGGAATGCCTGCCTTCCGGCGATT
>JALSZZ010000246.1 GCA_027075825.1 Mariprofundaceae bacterium
TTCCAGCATGTGATCCAGGAAGGGGATGGAAGAATGTAATTGCGCCTGCCCTGAGCCATCAAGGTTGATGTTCAGGCTGATCCGGGTTTCACGGGTTTCGCGCTGAATATCGGCGCAACGCTGTGGCGGCTTTGTCGTCACAATATACTCCTCATGGCGCTCAGTAACTGGGCATTTTCTGCTTCACTGCCGATGGTAATACGCAGGCATTGCTTGAGAGCAGGATCGCTGCCATGCATGTTTTTAATCAGAATTCCCTGTGCTTTAAGTTCGTCGAACACGCGGTTGGCATTCTTCACCCGAATCAGCAAAAAATTAGCTTCAGATGGAAAAACCTGCACGTCTGGCAGTTCAGCCAGCGCTGCTGCCATGTGCTGGCGTTGTTGGCGAATAATGGCCGCCTGCGCCTGAAACACATCATCATGCTTAAGCAAAAAGCTGGCTGAGGCCTGCGTCAACGCATTGATATTGTACGGCATGCGCACCTTGTTCAGCTCGTGAATGAAGGAAACGCTGCCAAGCAGGTAACCCAGCCGTAAACCCGCCCAGCCCAGCTTGGAAAAAGTGCGTAAAATCACGACATTTGGCGCTAACAAGGCGGTATGATTTCGCGAAGAAAAAGGCATATAGGCCTCATCAATCACCACCAGTCCGTTAAATTGCGAGCAAATGGTTTGCAGCGTTTCATAATCCCAGAGATTACCCGTCGGATTGTTGGGGCAGGCGAGAAACACCATGCCGACTTTTTCCCGTGCGCAGGCGGCCAGAAACTGCTTGGCATCAAGATCAAAATTCTTGTCCAGTGGCATGGTGAAAAAATCACGGCGCAGCCACTTGCATACCAGACCATACATCACAAAACCCGGCGCGGGTGCCATCACCGTGCTGTCGCCGGTGGCCAGCAACAACATCTGGATGATTTCATCCGAGCCATTGCCCAGCAAAACCTGTTCGGGAATCACCCTGTCGCGATCGGCAATTTGTTGGCGCAGGCCTTGCATCTGACTGTCCGGGTAGCGGTTAATATCCACCTGCGTCAGCACTTCAGCCCATTCCCTGCGCAGGCTGTGCGGCAGCGTAAAAGGGTTTTCCATGGCATCAAGTTTGACCATGCCCCGCGCATCGGCGACCTGATAACTGGATAAGGCACGAATATCCTTGCGCAGCATGCTGGCTGTATTGATCTGCGTACGGGTAAAAGAATGCATTAGCCTTCTCCCTTACCCTCACTCAGGCGCAGTTCAAGGGTCAGCGCATGAGCCTGCAAGCCTTCACGGTGCGCCAGGTGGACAGCTTCATCGCCAACCTGCCTCAGTGCTTCAGGCGTGGCACGGATGACGCTACTGCGTTTCTGGAAATCATATACGCCCAGCGGCGAGGAAAAGCGGGCGGTGCGATTGGTTGGCAACACATGATTCGGCCCGGCCAGGTAATCACCCAGTGCCTCCGGCACATAATGGCCGACAAAAATCGCCCCGGCATGGCGTACATCGGCAAGCAGGGCATCAGGTTCCCTGACGGCCAGTTCCAGATGTTCCGGGGCGATCATATTCACCACCTCAGCGGCTTCCGCCATATCCCTGACCAGCACCAGAGCGCCATGGTTGGCCACCGAAGCAGCGGCGATCGCAGCCCGTGGCAAACGGCTCAAATGCTCGCCAATGGCTGTTTCAACAGCATCCAGCAAGGCCTCATCGGTACTGATGAGTATGCTTTGTGCCGCCTCATCATGCTCAGCCTGTGAGAGAAAGTCCGCCGCTATCCACGTTGCATGACCACTATCGGCCACCACCACGATCTCGGATGGTCCGGCGATCATATCAATGCCGCACTGACCAAACACCTGCCGCTTGGCCGCCGCCACAAATTTGTTGCCCGGGCCGACGATTTTATCCACAGGCTGTATGCTTTCAGTGCCGTAGGCCAGCGCCGCGACGGCCTGCGCGCCGCCAACGGCATAAGCACGCTGCACACCGGCTGTATAAGCAGCAGCCAGCACCAGTTCGTTGATTTCACCGCTGGGAGTAGGCACCACCATGCTGACGTCCTGCACCCCGGCGACCATGGCAGGCACCGCATTCATCAGCACAGAGGAAGGATAAGCAGCCTTGCCACCGGGCACATACAGGCCAACGCGATCCAGTGGCGTGATGCGCTGACCAAGAGTAAAGCCCTGGGCATCCGTGATTTCCCAGTCCTGCTGCAACTGATGCTGATGATAATCACGAATACGCCGGGTTGCCAGTTCCAGTGCCTGACGATCTTCCTGGCTGACGCTCTCCCATGCCTGTGTCATACGCTGACGGTCGATCAGCATGGTTGCCGGGGTGCAGTCCCAGCCATCAAAACGTCTGGTGTATCGACACAAGGCGG
>JALSZZ010000247.1 GCA_027075825.1 Mariprofundaceae bacterium
ATGGCCATCACCTTCCCGCTGTATGGGCAGCGCCCGAATGCCGCCATTTATGCGGATTATGTTGCCCTGATGAACAGCACGGAAGTGCAGAAAGTGCTGGATGACAAGACGATTTCGCATGAGCAGGCCGATAAAAAGGCCATGGCATTGATTGAAGAGTCGCTGGCACACTTTGATTCACCGTATGCCTTCCAGCGCGCCCAGCATCCGCTTGATATGAACAAGCTGCGAGCCATCGCACCGGAGATTATCGAGCTGCAGACCAAGGGTGTGGATTTGCGTGAATACAACGTGGTTGGCAATCATCTGTACAAAGCCAACTTCGAGGGTAATATCAAACCCAGTGGTGAACGCGAACGTATCCAGCCCTGGTGGGATAAAGGCTACCAGATCGCTGTATGGTGGTTCATTGTCTTTTGTCTTGCCGTGATTATTGCAGTGAAGCGTTTGCCTCACTTCTCATGGCGCCCTGATCACAGCATTGCTCACTAAGGAGGTAGCACATGATTGATATGGATAATGCACAGTTCGCAGGTTTGTTCGTCATCACCATCGCACTGGTTGTGCCGTTGATTTATGGCCTGTTTGTGGATAAGCACAAGAAAGGTTCTGAAGATCCGCGTACTGTCAAGTTCTGATTGATGCAGAACTGATAAAAAGGCACCGCCCCGGCGGTGCCTTTTTTTGTGGTAAGTGCCAGCTTGCAAAGCAAGCCCTGCAGGACGCATACGTCTTATATGTCCCATAGGCCAAGGAGTTGAATATGTGGAAAAAAACAGGAATGATCACGCTATGCCTGAGCCATCCGGCATTATTATGGGCTGAAGAAGCACAACATTTTGATCTGGGTGTTGAGTCCATGCGCAGCCATAGTTATAGTGTAGGCATTTTTATCTTCATGATGGTGGCCATGGCTCTGTTTTTGGGGATTGTCATTGGCTATTGGCGGCACGAATCGTCCAAGCGCATTAAAACCGGAGAAAAAATGATGTTTCTGGCTATTGTACTGGGTGTTTTTGGGGCTGCTATTTTCGCTGCCATCCAATTACTTGACGGATTTTTATTCTGACTGAAGCATAGGGCGCTCGGAGGTGCTATGTTTGGTATAGAACTACATGATGGCTGGACCATCTATATCTGGCTGATCAGCGGCGTATTTATTTTGATTGGCGTGGTTATTGGCATTCGCTGGGCTGCCAAAAACGAGCAGTTTGATGAAGATATTAAATACCTGGTGTTCGATGAGAACGATGAAGACAAGATGAGTTCGGAAGAATTCAAGAAATTTCAGGAAGTCAATCAATATCAGGAGCAACGGCGCAGGGAGAAACTCGCAGAAGAGGCTGCTTTACGCAACCAGGGTTAATAAAACCTGTTCATGCCTCGCAACATGGCCGTCCGGTTGTGTGCGAGGCTTATTTTTTGGAAAAGAGCAAACCATGAAAAAAGGCGAAAAAATCATTGCCGTGCTGATTGCCCTGCTGGTGGTAGTGGCTGTAGGGCGGGAAATATTCAGGTCAAAACCTGTGGATCATGCCGGTGAAATTCCGTTTTACACGACTGCCAACGATGAACTGAAGCTGCGCGCCTCCGATCTGTACAAGGATTTGAAATGCAGGGATTGTCATCGCCTGTGGGGCGTGAATAATATTATGCAGTTTGTACCCGCCCCCAGCCTGGATGGTATTGGCTCCCTGCGCGATGAAGAATGGCTGTACACCTATTTTTCCGCCGAAAATCCGCAGACCTTACTGAAATCCCGGCTCAAGCCAGAGTATCGTATGCCATCGTATGCTAATCTGCCGGAAGAAAACCGGCGAATACTGGCGAAATATTTCGCCAGTCTGAAGGTGAAGGACTGGTACCTGGATGAGGTGAAACGTATGGAGCAGGAAAAACTGACAGGCAAGAGCAGCAGCCATGAGTAGGCGCGCTGTATTGGATGAATACCCTTCATGGGGACCGAAGTGGCTGCGCTTTCTGGCAGGCATGGGCATTGGCGTGCTGATGCTCCAGACGGGCCTGCAATTGTTGGACGTACGCATCGAATGGTTTCAGGGCATTGAAAAATACAACTGGCACTGGATGCTGGCCATGTCTCTGCTGCCTTTTGTCAGCGGTGTAGTTGTCGGCGCGGTATATGGTTTTGGCGGCAAGTATCTGGCGCATTTTCCACCGGCGGTGGCTTTGGGCTGGAATTATTATGAAAGCATGTATCACATGCTGCCGCACGGTGTGCAACTGCTGCCCTGGCCGTTCTGGGCTTTTTCGGTGATTCTGATGATGGAATTTTGCGCTGTCGGCGGCGTGGCCGGGGAGCTGATTGCCCGACGTTATTATGGCTGGGATCCGAAAAAACCGGAACAGGCAT
>JALSZZ010000248.1 GCA_027075825.1 Mariprofundaceae bacterium
TGACTGAGCAGACCACCGGTGATCAGAGCCATGCGCCAGCTCTCCCCCAGAAGACGCAACACAAGTGCATTCAGACCGGAGTTTAAGACAAAAACAGCCATGGTCAGGGTGATCATCATCAGCCAGTGACTGAAGACGAAGTGAATATCCACCAGCATGCCAACAGAGAGGAAAAAAATACCCACGAAAATCAGATAAACCGAATGGAGATGCTCTTCCACCCAATGGCTTTGATCAGAAGATTTCAATAACAGGCCTGCCAGAAATGCGCCAAATGGCGCTGAGAGACCAATCGCTGCCGTCAGGCCGGCAGCAGCAAAGCACAGCAATAATCCCAGCATGATCTCCTGATCTGCATTTTCTCTCAATATCGCCGGGATTTTCCAGCCGGGATTGCGCAACAACCATATCACTGCCCCCAGCAACAGCATGCCGCCCAATAGTTGCAGTAAAATCTGATGGCCTCCACCAGTTGTTTTTCCCATGCTGCCAAGCACGATCATAATGGGGACAATGGCCATATCCTGCATTAGTAAAACGCCAAGTGCGTTTTGTCCAAAGGGGGTTTCAAGTTCATTATTGCTTTTCAGCAGCGTCAGGACGACGGCTGTGGAACTCATGCTGATAATAAAACCGAACAATAACCCTGCCTGCCATGTCCAGCCCAATAACCAGGCACCAAGAGAGCATATGCCTACGCTGAGCAGCATTTGCGCTGTTGTGCCCAGCACGGCAACACGCCAGCCAGCAATCAGCCGGGGCAGTGAAACCTCCATGCCAATGAAAAATAACAGCATGATGACACCAAGCTCGCCAAGGATATTAAGCAAATCCTTGTCACTTACCAGGCCCAGCGCTGAAGGGCCGACAACCAGGCCGGTAACAATATAAGCCACGGCCGGAGGGATGCGTACCTGTTGCAGAAGCATGGCAAAGCCCAGTGAGCAGCCAATCACAATGACAAGATCAAGTAATACGCCATGTAGTTCCATGTGAGTGATACTATGCGTTGGCCATGTCAAGGCAAACTGCAGGTGGGAATAAGCGTGTGGCTAAAAGCCACAGAATCAGCGGCTCCTCCTGCGAGAGAGAATGGCACGGGGAATCTTATTCCCGGTAATGCAACAGGCTGCTGATCTTCATATCGTTCAGTTTTTGGCGGCCCTGCAAGGAATCAAGTTCGATGACAAACAGGGCGGCGACCGGTTCGGCTCCAAGCTGACGAATCAGGGTGGCGGTGGCTGCTGCTGTACCGCCGGTGGCCAGTAAATCATCCACAATAACAACGCGATGATGATCGGAGAGTGCATCACGATGGATTTCCAGCCTGTCCACGCCATATTCCAATTCATATTCGATGGCGTGAATATCATGCGGCAGTTTGCCGGGTTTGCGCACCGGGATGAAGCCGATGCCCAGATGACTGGCCAGCGCTGCGCCGAAGATAAACCCCCGGGACTCCATGCCAACGATATAGTCGATATGTTCGGGCATGGATTCGGCCAGGGCAACGATGCAGCGACGGAAAACCGAGCCGTTGGCCAGCAGGGGAGTAATATCCTTAAAGGTAATTCCCGGCTTCGGAAAATCGGGGATGTCACGAATGTGGCGGGCTAATTCCGCTTTGATGTCACAGTTGTTCATAGATGATATCCGTTTCTCGTTTTGGCAAATAGGGCAGGGGGTCGATGGGGGTTTTCCCCTTGCGCAGTTCAAAATGCAGTACTGGTCGATGGGCGCGACCGCTGTCTCCGCTTCTGGCGATAACATCGCCCTGTTCTACCCGTTTGCCGGGATAGACCAGATTACGGCTATTGTGAGCATAGATGGTGAATATATGATTGGGATGCTCGATGACAATAAACTTCCCATAGGCGGATTCATGTTTGTCCTTATTACTGAAACGTTCGCCGGAAAAAACCACCCGGCCTTTGGCCGCAGCGAGTACGGGTGTGCCGCGAATGGCGGCAATATCAATACCGTCATGCATGCGTCCAGCCCGGCGGCCAAAGGGTACCAGCACCTTGTGATCGTTGGCCAGCGGCCAGTCCAGGCGTGGCATCCAGTCATTCGGTAAGGTGGTGTTGACGCGCTCTGCGCCTTCGCATGGATAGGTTTTTTGCAGGCAGATACGCTGATCGGGGAATACTTTGTAGGGTGGTTCAATCATATTGAGTTTAACGAGTTGACTGATATCAATATCATATAATTGCGCAATCAGTTCCAGGGTTTCACCTTTGACTGCAATATGAACCTGACTTAGGCATGGAGCCGGATTATCCAGGCAGAGTATCTGGCCGGGTTTCAGCTTGTAGGGCTTCTTCAGGTGATTCAGCTCAATCAGTCGCTTTTCCGGCATCTCAAAGCG
>JALSZZ010000249.1 GCA_027075825.1 Mariprofundaceae bacterium
GCATGGTAATTCGCCTCGTTATCGCCAATGTAGCCTCGGTGATAACAATCAGTTTCCGCCATGTTTTGCCATCCAGACACTGGCGAAGCGAAGACAGAAGCGTTATGATTTCGGGCATGGGTATTCCTCCTTTGGACGTGCTTTTTGATTTGAATAATACTAACCCAAGTTGGAATACCCTCAAGTTTTTTTGGCGAAGGTATTGAAGAGGCGATGCTTATTTTAATGACGCAGTACAAGATGTAACGAAAGCGCTTGATTCACTCTACGGAAGTCAGGCTATTTCCATGCAACAGCTTTCAGCTACTTTCCGCAGAGGTGATCTCATCGACCGTCTTCGGCAAGCAACGATTTGATGAAAATGATAAATCATTAACGTGGCAGATGTGATTTCTCTGACATGCCATACCTGCTTGTTGAATAAACTCGAGCTTATAGGCTTCGCCGCCTGATGAAACTTCCTTCCCTGACTGATCAGCAATGGGCGCTGTGCGGTGCCCTGCTCTGGCTGATGCTGACCCTACCTGCACTGGCGCTGGTGCCACTGTTCGATTACGACGAAACCATTTATGCGCAAACAGCGGCAGATATGCTGCATCATGGGCAGTGGATTGTGCCCATGGCCAATGGCATGACCTTTTTTGAAAAACCACCGTTCACTTACTACATGATGGAAGCTGGTTTTGTGCTGTTTGGCGAAAATGCTTTTGCCGCCCGGCTGCCGTCGGCGCTGTTTACCTTGTTGACAGCCTGGCTGCTGTTTCGTTTTCTTGCTGCCCGACAGGATGCCAGAGGCGGTTTGCTGGCTGCGGCGGTGTTTCTGTCGATGTTTGAGGTGGGCCTGCTGGCTCACGCGGCCATTCTGGATGCCGTACTGAATTTTTTTATTACCGGCAGCCTGCTGGCTTATTTGCGCTGGCTGGACACGGCTTCTTTACGGCATGCTTGCTGGTGTGCTGCCATGATGGGCATGGCGGTGGCCATCAAGGGCCCTGTCGGAGTCGTCGTACCCGTGCTGATCATCACGCTTGACCGGTTGTGGCAGGGCGATTTTTGGGGCTGTTTGCGGCGTATTCCCTGGCATTATGCCATGCCTTTATTCGTGCTGTGCGCCTCGCCGTGGTATGTGATGATTGTGCAGACCCAGGGCTGGGGTTTTTTGCGCGAGTTTATTATGGTGCATAATATTGGCCGGGCCATGCAGCCGATGCAGGGTCATGGCGGTGGCTGGCATTATTATCTGGTGGTGTTTGCTGTTTCTTCTCTGCCCTGGCTGTTCTGGTTAGCCTGGCTGGTGCGCCATGGCAGCATGCGGGCGGCATCCGGTAGCGGCCACCTGGTGCGTTTTTGCCTGCTGTGGATGCTTGCGGTGATTGTCCTTTTCACGCTGGCGCAAACCAAGTTACCCCATTATATTTCCTGTATTTATCCGGCAATGGCGCTGGCGCTGGCTGTTGCCTGGCGGCAACGTCAGCGGGGAATCCCGCGCTATGTGATTCCCTGTTCGGCTGGCTTTTTATTGCCGGTAGCGTTGTTATTGCTGTTCTTTCCCTGGCTATATGCACAACTGCCTGCCTATATTCATCACCCCAGAGCGCTTGCGATTCTGGCGCAGGCGATACAGCCATCATGGTGGATTGCCGTTGCAGGGCTGTTGCTGTTGCTGGCGCTGCTCTCGTTATTTTTGCTGCGCCGCTGGCATGTATCGCCCATAGTGGCTTTTGTCTTGCTCGGACTGCTGTTGCAAACCACCGTGATGTGGCCGCTGGCCTTTTTTGCCGGGCAACTCATCCAGGGGCCAGCGATGGCCATGGCGACACTGATTCGCAGCTTGCCGACTGATGTTCAGGTGTACAGTTACAATCTTAATGCGCCCTCGGTATCATTTTATGCACAGCGGAATTATCAGATCCTGCTCGGTGAGAAGGGACGCAAGACCTGGCAAGCCAGAACAGGCCCGTCTGTGCTGCTGATGCGAGAAGAATCCCTGCCTGATTTTTCAGGACTGGCGAAGCAAACGCCTGTATTCCGCCAGGGCGGTTTTGTTATGTTTGGAGATATGCAGTGAAGCGCGTGCTGGTCACTGGTGCCAGTGGTTTTATCGGTCAGCATCTTTGCCGCAGCCTGCAACAACAGGAGATGGAAGTTCGAGCGGTACTGCGCCGGACGGTGGACGGCCCCTGGCATCAGGCCGTGCTGTGCGATCTGGCAGAACAAACACTGCCGGAAACAGCCCTCGAAGGCGTGGACACGGTGTTTCACCTGGCCGGCAAAGCGCATGCTATTCGCGAGCCGGGGGAAGACAGCGATGTTTACCACCGCATCAACGTCGCCGCCACACAGCGCCTGCTTGATGCAGCCA
>JALSZZ010000250.1 GCA_027075825.1 Mariprofundaceae bacterium
TTGCGAAACCGTGCTTAAATCATATTCGCCATCAAGCCAGATATGACCACTGCTGGCTTTTTCCAGGCCAGCCAGCAAACGCAACAAGGTTGTTTTGCCGGAGCCTGAGCCGCCCATGATGACAGTGGTCTGATGCCTGCGAATATGAATATTGGCAGATGCCACAGCCAGCAAATCACCGAAGCGACGGCTCAGATTCTCGACGCGCAGCATGATTTATTGCGCAGGGAGGGAAGAAGGACGCTGCATCAGCCATTCATCAATGGCATGCGCTGCCTGACGTCCTTCGTTGATAGCGCGCACCACCAGCGACTGACCACTGCGCATATCACCGGCGGTGAAGACTTTTTCCAGCGATGTCTGCCAGTCGGAGGTATTGGCTTTGACATTGCCACGGGCATCGTAATCCACGCCCAGTTCATCGAGCATACCCTGATGTACAGGATGCAAAAAGCCCATGGCCAGCAACACAAGATCCGCCTTCAGGGTGAATTCGCTATCAGGCACGGGCTTCATTTGCCAGCGCCCATTCTCCTGTTCCCATGTCACTTTCTCGCAGCGAATATGCGTCACATGTCCGTCTTCGCCGCATATTTCCAGCGTATTGACGCTGAACATGCGCTCACAACCCTCTTCCTGTGATGTTGATGTGCGGTATTTATTGGGCCAGTGAGGCCAGGTGATCAGAGGGTCGGGGTGATCAGCAGGACGTGGCAAAATTTCCAGCTGGGTGACGCTGCTTGCGCCGTGACGATTGGACGTTCCGATGCAGTCCGAGCCGGTATCGCCACCACCAATTACCACCACATGCTTGCCTGCCGCTGAAATAAACGGTTCGTGTTGTGGGTCAAAGATGCGCTTGGTGTTGTTGCGCAAAAAATCCATGGCCGCATAAACACCGTTCATGTGATTGCCGGCTACACTGTCATGCAACCAGCGGGGTTCTTCTGCGCCACCGGTGAGCAATACTGCATCATACTCCTTCAGCAAACGGGAAGCCGGAAATGCTTCGCTGCCAATATGGGTGTGGGTACGAAAATCCACGCCCTCAGCCCGCATTTGCTCCAGGCGACGGTCAATGATGTCTTTCTCAAACTTGAAGTTGGGAATGCCATAACGCATCAGGCCGCCAATTTTGTCTTCTTTCTCAAATACCACCACATCATGGCCAGCCCGCGCCAGTTGCTGGGCAGCCGCCAGCCCCGCCGGGCCAGAGCCAACAACAGCAACGCGCTTACCCGTTTTATGCCCGGCGATCTGTGGCGTGATCCAGCCTTCCTGCCAGCCTTTTTCAGCAATCGCCAGCTCAATATTCTTGATGGAAACAGCATCACCGATCAGATTGACCGTACAGGCTTCCTCGCAAGGGGCAGGGCAAATACGCCCTGTAAATTCAGGGAAGTTATTGGTGGCGTGCAGTACATCCAGCGCTTTCCGCCATTGTCCCTTGTACACCAGATCATTCCAGTCCGGAATCGTATTATGCACAGGACAGCCATGATGACAAAAGGGAATCCCGCAATCCATGCAGCGCGCGCCCTGCGTTGCCATGTCCTTCGGCAGGGTCGAAAATTCCTTGTAATGCGTCAGGCGGTCTGCCACCGGTGCGTAAGCCAGATTTTCCCTCGCGTACTCTTTGAAACCTGTTGGTTTACCCATGGATACGACCCTCCTGATGCGTTACAGCCTGTGCCGCTTCCATGCCCTGCAGAGCGCGACGGTAATCAACCGGCATGACGCGCACAAATTTTTTCAGTGTGTTTTCCCAGTCCGCCAGCAAATGCCGTGCCTTGGCAGAATTGGTATAATGCAGATGTTTTTCCACCAGTAAACGAAGAATTTTGCTATCATCCTGCGACAATGAATGACGAATATCAACGCGGCCATGCGTTTCCAGATCGCCGCCCTGATGATCCAGCGCCTCAAGCATATCTGCTTCAGCAGGAATCGGCTCAAGCTCAACCTGTGCCATGTTACAGCAATCGGCAAAACTGCCGTCTTCATCCAGCACATAAGCGATGCCGCCACTCATGCCGGCAGCAAAGTTGCGCCCGGTTTTGCCAAGCACCACAACAGTGCCGCCCGTCATATATTCACAGCCGTGATCGCCCACGCCTTCAACAACGGCCACGGCACCGGAATTGCGCACGCCGAAACGCTCACCAGCGATACCATTAAAATAGCACTCACCAGCAATCGCCCCAAAGAGCACGGTGTTGCCGACAATAATATTTTCTTCAGCGACGATGGATGATGCTTTTGGCGGATAAATGGCAATACGTCCGCCAGAGAGCCCCTTGCCAACATAATCGTTGCCTTCACCTTGCAAATCAATGGTAATACCGCGCGCCAGCCAGGCCCCCAGCGACTGCCCTGCCGTGCCTTTGGCATGAATCACAATGGTATCTTCCGGCAAGCCTTCAAGCCCGTAACGCGCCGCTACCTTGCCAGAGAGCATGGTGCCAAAGCTGCGATCCACATTGCAGACCGGTATATCAATCTGCACCGGCGTTTTCTCTTCCAGCGCTGCCTGTGCCCGGGCAATCAGTTCGTTGTCTTTCAGCTTGTCCAGGCCGTGATCCTGACTGATGGCATGACACACTGCCTCGCCCTGACTATCCGGACGACGGAATACAGAAGAGAAATCCAGACCCTGTGATTTCCAGTGACGAATGGCATCGTTGGTATCCAGCATGTCAGCGCGTCCGACCATTTCATCAAATGTGCGAAAGCCCAGTTCAGCCATCAGCTCGCGTACTTCTTCAGCCACATACATGAAGAAGTTGACCACATCTTCCGGCTTGCCAACGAAGTTCTTGCGCAGTTCCGGATCCTGCGTTGCCACGCCCACCGGACAGGTGTTCAAATGACACTTGCGCATCATAATACAGCCTTCAGCAACCAGGGCGATGGTACCAAAAGCCACTTCATCCGCGCCCAGCAATGCTGCAATCACCACATCGCGACCTGTGCGCATCTGCCCGTCCGCCTGTAAAATCGTACGGCTGCGCAAGCGGTTCAGTACCAGCGTCTGTTGCGTTTCGGCCAGTCCCAGTTCCCAGGCGCTGCCGGCATGCTTGATCGAGGTCAGCGGCGAAGCACCGGTGCCGCCATCATGCCCGGCAATCACCACATGATCAGCATGTGCCTTGACAACACCGGCGGCAATTGTGCCCACGCCCACTTCAGACACCAGCTTAACGCTGATATCGGCTGATGTATTGGTATTCTTCAAATCAAAGATCAGTTGCGCCAGATCCTCAATCGAATAAATATCATGATGCGGTGGTGGTGAAATCAGCCCTACGCCTGGCGTTGAATGGCGCACCCGTCCGATGCGCTGATCCACTTTGTGGCCTGGCAGTTGCCCGCCTTCACCCGGCTTGGCACCCTGCGCCATTTTGATCTGAATCTGATCGGCATTGGCCAGGTATTCCGTGGTCACGCCAAAGCGACCGGAAGCGACCTGTTTGATAGCCGAGCGCATGGAATCGCCATTGGCCAGCGGCGTAAAGCGTTCAGGCTCTTCACCGCCTTCGCCGGTGTTGGACTTGCCGCCCAGCCGGTTCATGGCAATGGCCAGGGTCGAATGCGCCTCATGGGAAATGGAACCAAAACTCATGGCACCCGTGGCAAAGCGTTTTACGATTTCACTGGCAGGCTCAACCTCATCCAGCGGAATCGGCGTGCCGCCCTTGAAGGTAAACAAACCGCGCAGGGTCATCAAACGCCCGGCCTGATCGTTGATCTTGCGGGCATAGGATTTGTACAGCTCATAGTTGCCGGTGCGAATGCCATGTTGCAAATCTGCGATGGCATCCGGGGTTAGCAAATGCTGCTCACCGCGCAAACGCCAGGCATATTCGCCACCATCATCCAGACGCGGATACAACTGTTGTTTGCCAAAGGTCTGTTCATGCAGTTGCACCGCTTCTCTGGCGATTTCATCCAGCCCGACACCTTCGATCTGCGTCGGCGTACCGGTAAAATACTGCTCCACAAAGGCCGAAGAAAGCCCCAGTGCCTGAAAAACCTGCGCCCCGCAATACGACTGATAGGTTGAAATGCCCATCTTGGACATTACCTTGAACAGTCCCTTGCCTACGGCCTTGATATAACGCGCCTTGATTTCTTCGATGCTGAGTTCAGCAGGCAGTTCACCACGCGCATGCATATCAAACAGGGTTTCAAAAGCCAGCCACGGATTGATGGCCTCGGCACCATAACCGGCAAGTGTCGCAAAATGATGGACTTCACGCGCCTGCCCTGTTTCGACCACCAGTCCGGTTTCCGTGCGTTGCCCCTGACGAATCAGATGCTGATGCACCGCGCTGGTGGCCAGCAGAATGGGAATGGCGATATGATCGGCATCCATATCCCGGTCAGAAATCACCACGATATTGTAATGGTCATCCACGGCTTTTGAAGCAGCTTCACATAAACGCTGCAAAGCTGCCGCCATGCCGGCAGCACCTTCGCTGGCAGCATAACAGCAGGAGAGACGCAGGCTGCGGAACGCGCCTTTGGTGACGCCATCAATGTGCAGGATTTTCTGCATGTCGGTGTTGCTCAATACAGGCTGCGCTGCTTCAAGTCGCAGGTGTTGTGCATCGTCAAAACCGAGAAGGTTGGGGCGAGGGCCGATAATCGTCGTCAGGCTCATCACCATTTCTTCACGAATCGGGTCAATCGGCGGATTGGTAACCTGGGCAAACAACTGCCGGAAGTAGTTAAACAAGGGTTTGGAACGATTGGAAAGCACGCTCAATGGCGAATCATTGCCCATGGAGCCAATGCCTTCCTGACCGGAAGTGGCCATCGGTGTCATCAGAAACTTGAGATCTTCCTTCGAATAGCCAAAGGCACGCTGACGATCCAGCAGCGTGTCATGGTCAGCCGTCATGGGCTCGACTTCATGGGGTAACTGCCCAAGATGCAACTGCGTTTCGTTCAGAATGGTCTGATAATCACGCGCCCCGGCCAGTTCCTGCTTGAGCTCTTCATCGTCAATAATGCGCCCTTGCTCCAGATCGATCAAAAACATGCGGCCAGGCTGCAAGCGCCATTTGCGCACAATATCCTCTTCAGGAATATCAAGCACGCCCATTTCCGAGGCCATCACCACCAGACCATCGCGGGTTTCCAGATAACGTGCCGGGCGCAAGCCGTTACGATCCAGCGTGGCGCCGATCTGGCGGCCATCGGTAAAGGCCACTGCTGCCGGGCCATCCCATGGCTCCATCAACGCCGCATGGTATTCGTAAAAAGCACGCCGCCGGGCATCCATCAACTGATTGCCGGCCCAGGCTTCGGGAATCATCAACATCGCCGCATGAGCCAGTGAATAGCCACCGAGCGTCAACAGTTCCAGAGCGTTATCAAAACAGGCAGTGTCCGACTGGCCTTCGTCAATAATCGGCCAGAGCTGCGCCAGATCATCGCCAAAAAGCTCCGATTGCATCGAATGCCGACGGGCATTCATCCAGTTGATATTGCCACGCACCGTGTTGATTTCACCGTTATGGGCCATCATGCGAAAAGGGTGGGCCAGTTCCCAGGAAGGAAAGGTGTTGGTCGAGAAACGCTGATGCACCAAAGCCAGCGCCGACACCATGCGTTCATCACGCAAATCGCTGAAATACGCGCCCACCTGATGCGAGAGAAACATGCCCTTGTAAACAATTGTGCGGCTGGACATGGAGCAAACATAAAAGCCTGCCGCATCATCAGCGACAATGTCAAAGGCCTGATGGCTGCTCAGCTTACGTACCACAAATAGCTTGCGTTCAAACGCATCCTGATCGCTGCACGTACCGTTGCCGATGAATACCTGCCGTATCACCGGCTCGCAACCCCGTACGCTGGCTGGTAAATCAGCGCCATCAGCATCCACAGGAACATCACGCCAGCCCAGCAGCGTCAGCCCGTGTGCGGCAATATTTTCTTCCACAAGGCGCTCGCACTGCTGGCGGCGGGCTTCATCCTGCGGCAGAAAGCACATGCCAACCGCATAGTTGCCAACCTCAGGTAGTGTCATCCCCATGGCAGTCGTTTCTTCCCGAAAAAAGGCATCAGGAATCTGAATCAGGATGCCAGCGCCATCACCTTCACGCGGATCAGCGCCAGCAGCGCCACGATGCGTCAGTCGCAGCAGGATTTCCAGACCGCGAGCAACAATATCGTGACTTTTTTCATTGCGAATATGGGCAATAAAGCCGACACCACAGGCATCGTGCTCATAAGCCGGATCGTATAAGCCCTGCTTGCCCGGTGCGCGCACGGATTCCGATGACTGACGCATAAACAACTCCATAGCAGCACGGTAACGTGCTTACCGTACTATAAACTTGACATAAGAGCTGATTGCAAACAACTGACCGCAGACCCATATCAGTATGCTGATACGGCTTGCAGTTCATTCGACAGGTGTTGTGCAAGCAGCTCCCGAAACTCACAGACGGCGGATGGCAAGCCCTGCATCAATCAGTCGGCTATCCCCTCCCGCCTAAAAAGGCCGCGCACTCTAACAGCAGAAACAGCCTTTGTCATGATGACGACATGTGAAAAAGTACAGCCAGGCGAACAACCGCGTCGTTGCCATCATCAGGGAGCGGGTGAGGATACAGTCAGCATTTCATCAATGATCTGACACAGGCCAATGGCCGGGTTCTGACTGCCCAGACGCTGCCGCAGGGTGGCAAATTGCAGGCGCTGCTGCTTTGCCGCATCAGGATTGGTGAGCAAGTTGTGTATCAGGGGTAGAATGCACTCCACAGTCGCCTGTTCCTGAATGCATTCAGGCATCACCGGGGTATCATCCATGATGATATTGGCCAGTCCGGCGCAGTGCAGGGCCACCAGTCGTCTGGCTAGAAACATCATTGTGGCGCTGTTGCGATACACCAGCACAGTGGGCGTATTCCACAAGGCCAGTTCCAGCGTTGCTGTCCCTGAGACAGCCAGTGCAGCATCAACGCGCAAGGCATAATCCTGATGCAGGCGATCCAGTACCACACAACCTGCGTCAAGCAAGGGGGAGAGCTGCATATCGCTGATGCCCGGGGCGCGGCAGGCAATGCATTGCAGGCCGGGGATGGATGATTGCAGAGCACGGGCAACATCGGCAAGCAGCCGGGCATGCCTGGCTAACTCACTGTTGCGACTACCTGGCAGTAGGGCCAGCACAGGCCGTTGCGCATCCAGCTTCAGGTACTGGCAAAGCGCCTGCCGTGACCAGCCCTGATCATGGCAGGCAAATGCACTGGGATTACCGACATAGTTTACCTGAATGCCACGGGCGGCAAACCAAGCCACTTCAAAGGGCAGAATACAGGCCAGGCGATCCTGCGCCTGTGCCAGACGCTTCACGCGCCAGTCACCCCAGGCCCAGAGTTTGGGGGCAATATAATACAACACGGGAATGCCAAGTTGGCGCAGGCGTTTGCCAAGGCGAAGATGAAAGCCAGGAAAATCAATTAACACGATCAGATCAGGGCGTTGCTGCTGTGCCCATTCGGTGATGGTGCGGGCAACGCCCAGAATGCGGGGCAGCGCGCGCAGGACATCGCCAAGGCCCATGACATTCAGTGATTCCATGGGAACCACGGTATGGCAGCCTGCGCGCCGCATGGCTTCACCAGCGACGGCAGAAATACGAATGTCCGGGCGTTGCTGGCGAAGCGCCTGAATCAGCGCCGCGCCGTGCATATCGCCAGATGCCTCACCGCTGCAAACAAGAATATGCCGTGGTGAGCCTTCAGTACTCACTATCATCAAAGCCGAACACGGTAATGCGCAGGTCGCGGGCTTGCTCGGCCAGTCTCTGACGTTCAATCAGCAAGGTGCAGCCCGCCTGCACGGCAATGGCCCGGCACCCCGCCTGCTGCATATTCCACAGCGTATCCGGGCCAATGGCGGGCACGTCAAAGCGAAGATCCTGCTCCGGTTTGGCTACCTTGACCACCACCGCCTTGCCATTGCCTAACGCGCCGCCCCGGCGGATGGTCTCATCGGTTCCTTCAATGGCCTCGACAGCGAGTACCGCGCCTTGCTGCACAATAATGGTCTGCCCGATATCCAGCGCTGCAATACCACGCCCCTGTGGCACGCCAAAACGAATATCCCGCAATATCTGCTTATCTGGTTTCGGGCCAAATAAATGCCCTTTGGCGGCCACCATGCCGGGCACCACATCAACCTGGGGTAGCAAACGAATGCCTGCTTCGGCAAGAAGCCGGGTGATCTCCAGCATAATACTGTCGTCACGACGATCTGACAGGCGAAGCAGGGATTTAATGGCCACAAGATCAGGGCGGAAATTGCGAAACAGGTGCAGTTTGCGCACTTTGCCAGCCATAATGACTTCATCGACACCACAGGCTTGCAGCGCTTTGATCATGCCGCCGATCTGGCCTACATGCAGCCAGCACACGGAGTCGGCGACTGCTTCAATTTCCTGCGATGTTTCCTCACGAGCGGCCACCACATGTACCTGATAACCTTCGCTTTTTAGCTGTTCAACCACCTCCAGCGGAAACATGCCATAGCCCGCAATCAGGCCAATGGCCCGCTGCCGGGGCTGCGAAGACACCTCAGGCAATGGCAGCGCCGAACAAGACAGCAATAACAGATCGCTTTGGTCTGGCTGTCAGCATGGTTTAATTTCGCTGGTCGCGACGATGGGGCGTGATTCCCCGTTTGGCAGATTGCACAAAATCTACCAGGTGACGGGCATGCGTATCCTCATCTGTTAGCGCATAAGCCTGCTCCAGCCGGGGTTGAAGCTCACCTGCACCCTGCAATAACAGCCGATACACTTCTTTAAGGTCACGAATATCCGAGGTGCTGAAGCCATGTCGTTTAAGGCCGACGGCATTAAGCCCGACAAGGCCCGGTCGATAGCCGCCGGCAGTCAGGGTATAAGGCGGTACATCCTGAACAATACCGCTCATGCCGCCAACCATCGCCAGTTTGCCTACCCGAAGAAACTGATGGATGGCTGACATGCCACCGATAATCGCATCATCATCAATGCTCACATGGCCGGCCAGCGTGGCACAGTTAGCCATGACAATGCGATCACCAAGCAGGCAGTCATGGGCAATATGCACATAAGCCATCAATAAATTGTTATTGCCAATGCGGGTGAGCATGCCGCCACCCTCAGTGCCGGGGTTGATGGTGACATTTTCACGAATGGTGTTGTCATCACCGATCATAACGACGGAGTCTTCGCCATGATACTTCAGATCCTG
>JALSZZ010000251.1 GCA_027075825.1 Mariprofundaceae bacterium
AAAAATGAGGGTGGTAGACTTTGTCGAGGAGCTTTGCTCTTTGCATTCATTCCTCATGTGGATCAAGTTCCATACGCTTTCGAACCCGTAGGCAGGACAATTGCAACTGAACATGAAACTGCAGATATTCGCGTTTCGCCTATGAAAGTCGACCAGCCCCTTACGCGGGTCTCTCTCCCGGTAGCAGCAATGCCAACTTATGAAAAAGAGGTATGGGCTGCTTACAGGGCCAAGAAAAGGCCATGTATTGTTTTTGGAACGGAAAAGGCAATGGTTGATAAGGCGCTTACAAGGGGAAAGCCAAATCACGCAACCGCGCCAACTTACCTTGTCGCTCCATTTTACGGTGCAGAGCAAAACGTCAAAAGGGCTGGATATACTCCCCTATTCATAGAGCGTGTTCGGCATTGTGAATATCCTCAGTTTCATTGGGATAAGCTACCATTTCCTGGTGGCTGTGAGTCGATATTAAGGTTGGATCATATACAACCTATCGGCGGTCATCATGATGCGTATAAAGTATCTGATTACATGCTCTCAGATAGCGCAATGGATTTACTGGATGATATGTTGCGATGGCTTGTCTGGGGCGGTGTACCTGAGGAAAGCATGTTATTGATGTACAGAGAACTAATAGAAGAGTGCTTTGCCAGTCCATCATGTGGTCAGACAACCGCGTAAAAGGGTGCGAAGAAAGCAGCCCGTGATCCGATGTGGTCAGAGTAAATTTATTTATTTTCATTGAATGACCGCTCCTTTGGCACAAAGCGGCCTTCTTGGAAACGAGAACATTTTTCACCGTCTATTAGATCAAGTCAGAACTATACATACACATCATCAGTGCAACTTCCTTTTTCTCCACACCCACGGTGTCTGGTGTAGTCCAGGTCTCTCCCATACCCCAGCCCGGATCTGTCTGGCATTGTCTTCCGCCACGTAGAAATCGCTGTCATGGCAATACTTCCGGTACACCGCCGCATCACCACTCCAGACCATCGCCAGATTCAGGTTCTCCCGGTCTTCGTCCCCACTCAGCACGACACCCACCGTCCGGCCGTATCTGTCCTTCTCCTTCGGGATCAGCACAACCCGGTTCCCGGCCAGCGCCCGGAGTACGTCCCGTGACTCCCTGCCCCACGGTTTCTGCCCCATCTCCGGGGTATCTATACAGTAGAGGCGAACCTTTGTTACTTCTCCTCCACAGTACAGTGTCATGGTATCCCCGTCGTAGACTTTTCTCACGTCGCATGCCATGGCCGATGGACCAATGCCTGGGATCTGATCACAGCTTGCCAGCCAGGGTGCAGTCAGTCCTATCACCGCCATAGTCCAGAACAGGGTGATTCTCCGGTGATCAAGGTAATGGAGGATACGCTTTATGGGGTTTTGTGTCTTTTTCATCTTATTACCTGTTTCGAGGAATCCTGCCGCAAACTGCCCTGGGTCTCTCCAATCCAGCGTTCGAGCAATGGGTTTATGGTGAACTTCTCTCCGACTGGCCCTGGCATTTGAGGGATAACCGTCCCGGGTGCATGCCGCACCTGAACTGTCAGATCCACATCTCGAAGCACCATGCTTGGCCATGCAGCCAGTTCCGCAGGCGTAGCATAGGCCAAGTGCACGGCCTCACCAGCCACAGTCACCGTCGGCTCTTCGGGCCGGATTCCCTTCGCTGTCAGCGTGCCCAGCAGGTAGACCCGGCCAGTCGACTCTAGCTGGGCCAGTGGCTCACTGAGTGAGCCTGTGCCGATCCTTTCGGCGGTAATCGTGGTGGTGGTCGTGATCTCAGGTTCACCCTTCACCAGCACGGCATGATCCGCGTACCAGTCACAGGCAGAGGAACGGCACGCCGTGCGGGGGCCGCTTTCAGACTCAAGTATGAAGCCCGCCTCCTTCCAGGGGCCGATAACCGGGTAACTACCGTCCACGCCTTCATAGCTCCTGTTATCCCGGCCTTCCAGGCGAAGCACCCAGGCATTGCGCCCCTTCTCCGCATCGTACTGTTCCCGGGCGGCAGCAATGTCGCCGATGGCCGACCGTATCAGTCCGGCGGTGCCCTCCCCGGCCCGCGCCAGGCTCAGCAGTACGACACCTGATGCAGCGAGAACGACAGCAAAGGCGAGTTCCCCTCTTCCCATTGCCGCCATCCGGTACTTTGCATTGCCCGGCAGCACGCAACGGACACGGGAAGGCCAGAACCAGGCCACGCCACTTGGCGTCATCATGTCGCACAGGCTGTGACTGACCCAGCCGGCCAACAGGGATAGGAAGAAGCCAAAAGGGAGGCTGAACCAGGCCAGCACACCTAACGCAACCTGCACAGCCAGGGAATGCGTCAGCGCCCGGTGACCGGCCCAGT
>JALSZZ010000252.1 GCA_027075825.1 Mariprofundaceae bacterium
CATTCAGGCGAGACACCCTGCGGGAAGCCTGGTTGCGATGAATCAGACCTTTGCGGCCAGCGCGGTCAATTTTGGAAACGGCCTGCTTAAACAAAGCCTGGGCATTCTCTTTGTCGCCAGCGGCAATTGCTGCCTGCAGCTTTTTGACTGCGGTGCGCATATCCGAGCGTTGAGCACGATTCTGTGCGCGTTTTTTCTGATCCTGACGGGCACGTTTCAGTGCTGATGCATGGTTAGCCACGGTACAATCATCTCCGGTAAAGTGTTTGATCCCGGAAAAGCTGCCGGGAACGAAGGCGGCGCATTATTGTTGCTTCTGCGATATTGTCAAACCATACTTGTATTCAGACGGCTTGCCGCCTATCGTTCGGCACATGCCAGCGATTCTTCTGCCTCTGTTACTACTCGCGCTCTCTGCCTGCGCGCAAATGCACCCGCCATTGCAAACGCAATTGCAACACCCGCTTCAACATATTGATGTTGCAGCGCTTGAGTTTGATAATGAACTGCGTATCCGGCGCCTGTCTCCCATGGTGTTGCTCATGGGCAGCAGTGGTCTGGTGATGGATAATCTGGTGGTGGCCGCTCAGGGCTATGAATACAAGAAAAAAGTCGGCGATGTGGGAATGGAATGCGCGAAAATTTTCAAATCCACCCTGATTCATCGCCTTCAGCAATCAGGTTACCAGGTGCATGATCGTCACGAACGTTACTGGGATTATTTCAAACCCAGCCGCAAAGCCATTCGCGACAGTACCGATGCGATTTTACGCATTAAAATGGAACAGGTCGGCTTTTGGGCCAATGGTCTTGAGCAACCCTACCGCGCATCGGCGCTGGTGATGGCCGAAATGGTTGATCCCCGCGACCGAAAAACGCTGTACCGCAATCGTTTTGTGATCGGCCTGAGCAAAAAAGATGTGCATGTGCTCAAGGACTTTATCGGCACCACCGAGTTGGTGGAGCGTAGCAGCAATGCGCCAACCTTTGAAAATTTTGATGCCTTGCTGGCCCGGGGCGAAGAAAGCCGGTTTGACCTTCTCAATGTGATCGCGCTCGCTGCCCGCAAGATTTCTGACGACTTAAAGCCTGAAAAACAACGCCACCTGCTGGCGGTTGATCGCACGACAATCATGCCTGTCAACGTCTCCCGCAAGCAATGGCGCCACCTGAATCCATCCGCTATCCCGGAAGGAAGCTGATATGGAGCAGGCGATGATGCACGCCATTTGCGTTCATGCAGCTGGCGACGCGAAGCAGTGCCGATATGAACGCATCGCCAGACCCCGGCCTGCGGCCGATGAGGTGTTGGTGCGCGTGTTTGCAGCCGGTGTGAATCCCGTTGATACCAAGGTGCGCCAGCGCGAGCCTTTTATGCGTAGCGGTGAGGTATTTATTCCCGGCTGTGATGGCGCTGGCATCATCGAAGTCGTTGGCGACGCGGTGGAAGACTTTTCGGTGGGTGATGCCGTGTGTTATTGCTATGGCGGCATTGGTCAGCCTGTTGGCAATTACGCGGAATACACCTGCGTGCCGACATCGTATCTTGCCCATAAAGCAGAGGGCGTCAATATGCTACAGGCGGCGGCCATGCCACTGGTATGCATTACGGCATGGGAGGCGCTGTTTGACCGCGCCCGGCTCAGCGAAGGTCAGACGGTACTGGTGCTCGGCGGCACAGGCGGCACTGGTCATGTGGCAGTGCAACTGGCCAAAGCGGCAGGTTGCAGGGTGGCCTGCACAGTCGGCAGTGAAGAAAAGGCGGCGGTTGCCAGGCAGCTTGGCGCTGACCATGTCATCCATTATCGCCATCAGTCAGTCACCGAAGCCGTGGCCGAATGGACGCAGGGGCGTGGCGTGGATGTGTTACTGGATACTGTCGGCGGCCAGGCCTTGCCGGAGGTTCAGGATGCCGTGGCGCATTATGGCACGCTGGTGAGTCTGCTACAGTTTCCGGCAGAACTGGACTGGAAGCAGCTTCGGCTGAAAAACATTGTGCTGGCACAGGAACTGATGCTCAGCCCGATGCTCTTTGATCATCGTCAGGCGGCTGAACATCAGGCGGCGATTGTTGCCCAGTGCCAGGAGATGATGGAAGAGGGGCGTTTACAGATTCGCATTGCCGATACCCTGCCACTGGCCGCAGCATGGCAGGCGCACGAGCGTATCGCGCAAGGCAATACCTGTGGCAAGCTGGTACTGGATTGCACGGAGGATGCAACGCAGGCGTGAAGGCTTTGCCATGGTTTCCTGTAAGGCGTGATGGGTGGACGGCATACCTCCGGCGTTCAGGTTTTTATTTCCACATCATGTATTTTTCATCATGAGGCAGAAAATTGCCAGCAAGAT
>JALSZZ010000253.1 GCA_027075825.1 Mariprofundaceae bacterium
AGGCCCCTCCTACAGGGAGAGGAATCACACGCCGCGCAGAAGCGTATTCCAGCCCGCGAACCGATCGCCCACCACGAAGAACTCCGGAATGCAGGAGTGGTCTCCAGACCGCGAACCGGGTAGTGGGCCAATGGAGTTTGGTTAATCCAGGTGAGGTTCGGGGCCAGAGGCCCCTCCTACAGGGAGAGGAATCACACGCCGCGCAGGAGCGTATTTCAGCCCGCGAACCGATCACGCACCACGAAGAACCCCGGAATGCAGGAGAGGTCTCCAGACCGCGAACCGGGCAGTGAGTCCACACCGATCCGATCAATCGGGATCAGGTTCGGGGCCAGAGGCCCCTCCTACAAGGGGGAAATCACACGCCGCGCAGGAGCGTATTCCAGCCCGCGAACCGATCACGCATCACGAAGAACCCCGGAATGTTGGAGCGGACTCCAGACCGCGAACCAGGCAGTGAATTCACACCGATCCGATCAATCGGGATTAGGTTCGGGGCCAGAGGCCTCTCCTACAGGGAGAGGGATCACACGCCGCGCAGAAGCGCTCTCCAGACCGCGAACCAGGTCTTTCTTATTTACCCTTGTCTGTCGCGCAGTCGCCTGCTTTCAGGTAGCCGCGCTGAATCATACCGGCGCACACGGCGCTGCTCTCATGCGGGGATGGCAGGCCTTTTTTGCGGCACAGGTTATCGCTGCGATCCTGTGGGTCATACCACCAGCAAACTTCCGGGTCATCTATATCAACATCGTTGGCATATTGTCCGGCAAAGGCATCGCCATCTGCCCAGCCAGTGTGGCCATCATCGGTTACCACCTTGACCCACCAGTGCGTACTGCCTGGCTGGCGAAGCTCTGCCCATTCACGCACTGCGGCACAGTTTTTTGT
This sequence comes from Mariprofundaceae bacterium, assembly GCA_027075825.1. Lineage (GTDB taxonomy): Bacteria > Pseudomonadota > Zetaproteobacteria > Mariprofundales > Mariprofundaceae > AB-137-C09. Next base: position 889 of record JALSZZ010000253.1, read on the forward strand.
TTCCGGTTTGTCAAACAAACAATACAACGTATCATCAGTGCGCAATTGCCCCCTGTAACGGATGTGATACACGCCCTCGCCAAGGTAATCCTGCAGATAAATCGTATCACCGGCACGGTAGTCAGCATGCGATTTGCGCACGCTGACAATCCCGGATACGCCATGCAGCAAGCCATCCACGACCTGCACATGCTGATTTTTCCTTAATTGTAACAAAGGCGCATCATCGCCAACAGCGGCAAACAACGGCGTTGGCTGACGCACACGCCAGCGTCCGAAGACGCAGCCTTCACCGGGGCAGGCGGGAATGCGGACATAGCTGAGGTCATCAACAGCAGGCGCTGCTTCGGCAGCCTGCGCGGACAGACACAACAGCCATAGCAACAACAGTGACGTGGCAACGGACAGGTATTTCATGATATTCTCCTCAATGCGCTTTTGTTTTACGGGACGACAAAACACGGGGCAGATCAACGCATGCTTTTTACCAGACCCCCGGATCAGGAGAATGGATGCAGCATGGCCGCAGGGTCGAGCAGGCGCGTCAGTTCTTCTTCAGGCAATACCTGTTGTTCCAGACATAGCTGGCGCACGGTTTTGCGCTTTTCCACTGCTTCCTTGGCCAGCGCTGCCGCACGATCATAGCCAATCACCGGTGCCAGTGATGTTACCATGCTCATGCTCCACTCAATCTGCTCCTGACAACGCGCCTCGTTGGCCTGTAGTCCGGCAATGCAGCGCTCGGTAAACATGGTGCAGGCATTGGCCAGCAAGGTTTCGGATTCCAGGGTGTTATGGATCATCATGGGCAGCATCACATTCAGATCCAGCAGACCCGAACTGCCGCCAAACGCCACGGCGGCATCATTGCCGAACACCTGCGCGCATACCTGTGCCAGTGATTCAGCGATCACCGGATTTACCTTGCCGGGCATGATCGAAGAGCCTGGTTGCACGGCAGGCACGCTGATTTCACCCAATCCGCAGCGCGGCCCCGCATTAAGCAGTCGCACATCATTGGCAATTTTGACCAGCGATACCGCCAGCCCGCGCAACTGGGCGGAAAGCTCCACGATGGCATCCTGGGCCGCCTGTGCCTCAAAATGATTGACGGCCTCGGTGAAAGGTAGCTGGTAAGCCTTCGCAAGCTGCGCCGCCATTCGTCGCCCGAACTCGGCATGGGTGTTCAGCCCTGTGCCCACTGCCGTGCCGCCCTGCGCCAGTTCACAAAGGTGCGGCATCACCGATTGTAAACGCTCCATGCCAAGTTCTACCTGGCGTGCCCAGCCGGAAATTTCCTGCCCCAGCGTGATGGGGGTGGCATCCATCAGATGGGTGCGGCCAATTTTCTGTACGTCGGCAGTTTCTTCTACTTTGACCAGTAATTGCCGGTGCAACTCGTGCAAGGCAGGTTGCAAGGTGTGAGTCAGCACGTCAGCGGCAGCCACATGCATCGCTG
>JALSZZ010000254.1 GCA_027075825.1 Mariprofundaceae bacterium
GTTTTCGTTTATGGTCGCAGGGCCAGTGACAGTGATGGATGAAACCGTGGGAGCAACATTCTTCACCGTCACGTCCTTCCAGCCACTCTTGCCTCCATAACTGGCCGTTACCCGCACAACACGGTTCGCAGTCACCGCACCAGCGCTCAAAACGCCACCGGCGCTGATCGTCGTAACCGCCGAGTTCTCGCTCCATGTGGCCAAATTGGTGACATCACTCGTCGTGCCGTCACTCCAGGTCGCCGTTGCAGTGTATTTGCCGCTGCGGTTCTCGTTGATGGCCGCAGGGCCAGTGACAGTGATGGATGAAACCGTGGGAGCAACATTCTTCACCGTCACGTCCTTCCAGCCACTCTTGCCTCCATAACTGGCCGTTACCCGCACAACACTGTTCGCAGTCACCGCACCGGCGCGCAAAACGCCACCGGCGCTGATCGTCGTAACCGCCGAGTTCTCGCTCCATGTGGCCATATTGGTGACATCACTTGTCGTGCCGTCACTCCAGGTCGCCGTTGCAGTGTATTTGCCGCTGCTGTTCTCGTTTATGGCCGCAGGCCCAGTGACAGTGATGGATGAAACCGTTTTATAAGTGACAATTAATTGCGGGGCCCTACCATTGTTCAGCCCGTCAAATGCAAATAATTGCCCATTATCTCCAATTTCGTAGACGCCAATATAAAGTTCGTTCTCACAATTTGTGTTGGCCAAAAGCGCCGGGTCAATCGGCACCGTATAATAAGTCTGTGAAGGAATTGATGCGAGCACGGTGCCGAATCCGCCTATTTGAGGTCCTGCTCCAATATCGCTCCAGATGGTCAAGCCATTAATCTGTCTCCCACCGAGCCAGTCAATGGGGCTAAAACTTCCACAATCGAGTGGATCATTGGAAACCAGCGCCCTCAAATCGGTAAAAACAAACTGTGATCGACTCAACCACTTGGAAACACCGTTCGTCACATATACTTTCAATTTCACGGACTGTATCTGGGCCGCCTTATTATCGAAGAAATGGTCATACTTGAAATCAATGAACCCTCGAAAAGCGACGTTCGTCCAATCTTGTCCAGCCTTCACCTCCACAGCAGGATTCACCGTATTTGTGTTATGTAAGGTATAAAGCAACAAGCTATCATTAACGTGCCCAATATCTTTTGCGGTGTATATCTTTTGGGCCGCACAAGCCAACTGTGGCAACGAAACAGTCCCCAAAAAAAGCGCCATTGAAACCGCCAATGGAAGCGATGCATTTTTCCAGATCGCAGAAACAAGCACACAGAGCATCAATTTCAACGTATGCACACGAGCTGCAATATTCACGCTACCCTCCCAAAACCCCAGATTGATTTACCCTCTCCTCTGGAACTGGCGACTCTGGCTTGAAATCTCACATATAAATCGCGAGGCTTGTCAAATTGATATCGAAAGGTGGCGGCCCGAAGGCTGTGCGCGAGCGAGGCCTCCACGCCGTTCAAATAGTTGGCATAGTCCCATGTGAAGGAGACGGCAGACCATGTCGCCACCGCGGCGCCAAGACCGTTGGTCACGGCGCTGGCCGTCACCCGGCGCAGCTTGCCCGCGAGGAACACAGGATCCTTCGGCGCGAGTTTCGCCGCCTGCGTCAGCCAGTCCGCCGCAATGTCCTGCGCGCCGCCCGGCCCGCCCGTGACAAATGAATGCAACATCGCGCGCGACATTCGCACCACATTCCGTGCATCGGATTGAATCGTCGAAGCCAGCACGTTCTGGTCGGGCACATTGGGCGTGCGCGCGAACTCATAGGCGAGATAGTTCTCCATCTCGTTCGCCAGCGCATTGTAGAGCGCCCTTTTCTCCGCCATGCCAATGGCCTGTTCACGGTCGATGGCATTCTCGATCCACTGAAACAGCGTGCCATTGTCCACGCTGGCGGAAAGCGCATCGCGATGAAGCAGGCCATAGGCGATGCGGGAAAAATGATAGAAGCTGCTCTGACCCTGAAGATTCACATCATTCCAGAACGACACCGGCACGGAAACATCGATGTAAATATCCGGAAGCTCGAGAAGCCGGATCAACACCTCCTGAAGGCGCTTCAAGGTGTTGTGGTAGTCCGTGTAGTCGCTCTGCGGGGCGGTCAGCATGGCCGGATCGTCCACCAGGCCGGTGAAGCTGTAGAGCAGCTTGCTGGCCAGAACGCGCATGTAATCGACCTTGAACTGCGTGGTCGCCGAGATGTCGCCCTTCTTCAAGGCGGCCATGTTCGCATCCAGATAATCGACCTGTTTCCGCACCGTGCAGATCATGTCCACGGGGTTCGCCAGAAAATCCGACACCGTCACATTCGCGGACAATGCATAGG
>JALSZZ010000255.1 GCA_027075825.1 Mariprofundaceae bacterium
TGCCCACAGGCGTTCCATACTGGCCCTTTGCATTGCCGCAGACAATGCTTCGCAATGGCGGTTTCTGCCGGTGTTCCGATCACCAGTATATGCCAGCCATCATGACTAAGCCGTTGCAGAATGCGGCAATAGTTCGCTTCCGGGTAACGTTTGGCCGAGCCAAACTGCGCCCCTGGCGCGACGCAGATACAGCGTTCAGCCGCCAGGCCATGAGTTTGCAGCATGGCCAGACCAGCGCGACGCTCGGCTTCCGGGACATGCAGTGAAACCGGTGCATCATCATCTGCGGCAATCCCCGCCTGGCGCACCAGATCGAGGAAATAACGCCGATGGTGATCATGGCGCATATCCAGCGTCGGCTGCACTGCGGGTTTGAGTAACAGGCTGCGCCCATCATGGGCAAAACCGTAGCGTATTGGAATACGGGCGCGAAATACCTGCCAGGCAGCGCTAAAGCTGTTGCGAAACAGCCATGCCTTGTCAGCGCGAAATGTGGTCTCCACATAACGGGCTGAACCAAGATTGAGGAATGGCAACAGATCAGCCAGCCATGACTTGCCGGTCAGTGCAACATCATCATCGGGGAAGGCGTGGGTGATCGCCCGCATGGCTGGTTGCGCCATCATCACATCTCCCAGCCAGTTGGGTGGTAACAGCAAATGCGAGCTCATGACAGCGGCTTGCAGACAAACAATAATTCACGGGCCAGGCCATACCAGGACTCGCGTGGCAATGCTACTTCTTCAAGGATATCAAAATGCCGGGCCAGTGTTTTGCGAATGCCACGCGCTGAATAGCAATACAGGCGATTGCGAAACATGGCCTTGGGCAACCACGGTGAACAGCGATAATAACAGCGCGAAGTCCATACGGGCCAGACGATGGCGCTGATCAGCGCCAGTCCCTCAGGGCGTAATACCCGCTCCACTTCATGCAACACCAACTCCGGATTATACACATGACTGATGCCATGCAAAAAGAGAATAAAATCAAAAGAATCATCAGCAAAGCGTAATTGCTCGGCTTCACCGGCAATCATATGCGTCTCAGGTAAATCCGGCAGTGAACCGGGAAGCTCACGGCGATACACATCCAGCAGTGGATCAACAAAATAGGCATCCACATGGGCAAGTTCGCTGGCCAGACACATGGCACCACAGGCGACATCAAGCACTTTTAGCTGCCGCTCAGCGCCCAGTTGCTGGCGGCGTAGGGTAATCCACGGCATATAACGCGCAGCGGCACGGGCGCGCAGTCTGGCAACATGATCAGCAGACTTGTGCCGTTGCAGTTCTTCAATTTCCGCTTTTTGACTGAGCGCCCAGCGCTGTTTACTGAATGCTTTATGTGTGCACGGCATGTGGATCATGCTCCAGAATCCACCAGCGCTTGTGAATCCATAGCCAGACCTCCGGGCGCTGGTGAATGATATTGGCAATCGACCGACCGACGGCTTCCATGATCCGCCCCTCATCGTTGCGCTTATCGCCACTTAAGGCGGGCATGGGCACCGCCTCAAAGCGCAGTTGAAAACGAAAATCGCGCCCCTGGCGGTGCAGGCTGACCGTGTACAGCGGCAACTGCTGACGCATGACCAGCACCGCAGGCAGCGTTGTTGTGCAGGCCATATGCCCCATGAATGGCACCTGCATGCCCTGGCTCATATGCTGATCCACCATAATGGCAACGGTGCCGCCCTGACGCAAAAAACCGGGCAGCCAGCGTATGCCTGCAAAGCGTGAATAGGTCTTCATGCCAAAGCGCTCCCGGCACTGGCGCAAAAATGCATCAGCCGCCGCATGCTTCATTGGTCGGTAGATCATGGCCATATCAGGCACCCAGACGCTGGTCATCAAGCCGCCCAGTTCCCAGTTACCATGATGCGCCGAGACCAGCACGGCGCCACCGTGCTTCTTCCGCTCGGCGAGAAATGCCTCCAGTCCGACAGGTTCGACGCGTGATTGCAGAAAGGCTTTCGGGCGTATAAACACATGTGGCAATTCCAGCATATTGCGGCCCAGTTCGGCGAAGCATTCGCGCGCTATGCGCCGATGCCAGCGATCATCGCGTTGCGGATAGGCCCGGCGCAGATTACGCAGCGCAATGCCACGAAATTTCGCCAGCAATACATAAAGCACGCGCCCCAGCCCTGCGCCGATCGCGCCACACAGACGAACCGGCAACAGTCGCAAGAGGGAAAACAGCGATTTCAGCAAAAAAGCCAATACCTGCTCCGGCTTCAGCTATCCTTTTCGTCAGCAGTCAGCGATTCGGCTTCTTCAACCAGCATCACCGGAATATCATCACGCACCGGGTAAGCCAGCTTGCAGGC
>JALSZZ010000256.1 GCA_027075825.1 Mariprofundaceae bacterium
GACTGGCACGCCGCCTGTGCAAACACTGCAAGCGCAAGGAACCTGTACCGGAGGGAGTCGCTGAGCGCTTTGGCTTCCCCGAAGGCTTTGAATTATACGTTCCTGTTGGTTGCAAGGAGTGCATGAATATTGGCTACAAAGGGCGTGTTGGTGTGCATGAAGTACTGTATGTATCATCTCGCATCAGCGAGATGATTGCCCGGCGCGCTACAGACCATGATCTGGCTGTTGCTGCTCGCGAAGAACATATGTATGCTCTTTTTGAAGATGGCCTGAACAAGGCGCTGATGGGCATTACCAGCATGGATGAGGTGTTGCGCAACTCGTTACCACTGGAAGATTTTAATCTGGCCGAGCGTCTTAAGGAAGATGGCACGCTGATGTCGCTTGGCGATTTTCAGGCTGCAGCAACAGCCGCCTTAAGCAGCAAGAAAACGACATCCGATAAAAAAACCATTCTGGTGGTTGATGATTCCAAAAGTATCCGTAATCTGGTGCGTTTTGTTCTGCAATCGGAAGGCTATGAAGTAATCGAGGCAGAAGACGGGCAGCAGGGCTGGGATACCGTGCAGCGCATGGGATCCGGGATTGACCTGGTGCTTACCGACTATGAGATGCCTAATATGACAGGGCCGGAGCTGGTAACAGCCATTCGTGAGAGGAAAAAGTATGATGGCCTTGCCGTTGTCATGCTAACTTCGCGTCGCGATGAAGACGATGAAGTACTGGGCCTGGAATCCGGTGCTGATGACTATATTTTCAAACCGCTGGAGCCAATGAAATTGCAAGCCAGGGTACGCAAGATTCTGAAAATGTATGACCGCATTCTCAACGCCTGAAGGAGATTTCCATGACTGAATCAGCAACGACAGACAATCAACACAGCGATGAAGCGCAGCAGTCTGCTGATGAGGCGGCGCTGGAACTGATTGATTATGAAGAAGTCATGATGGTACATATGGGCGAGCATCGGTTTCTGGTTCAGGTAAGTGAGGCAGAGGAGGTAGTTCGCCCTCAGGTGTTAACCGCTGTCCCCATGGCACCGGGTCATTTGTTGGGGGTTTGCAATGTTCATGGTCTGGTGGTGTGTATTGTTGATCTGCCGAAGGTATTAAACCTGAAGGTAAAGGAGACTGACTGCCCTGCTGATCGCCAGCGTTTTGTGCTGTATAAACACCCCCGTATGAAAGTGGGAATGAAAGTCGATGAGGTCAGTCAGGTATTTCAGGTTCGGAAAGATCGTTTACCCGTCAGTGATGGTCAACATATGATCAAGGGAACGATAGAGATTGATGGCAACAGTTATCGCCTGCTTGATTTGCATGTCATGTTCCAGTGAGTGAAGACGCAGCAGACAGGTAGCCGTAACCTGTTTCAGGTTATTATGCTTGCATGAGCGTTTGTTTATGTCAGGCTTGCATCCCCCGTTGACTGCTGTTTTTCGGAAGTGGCTCAGGGTGAGCGTATCTTGTCGTATCGGTAAGTGGCTTGTGAACAAAAGGAGAGGAGTGTCAACCAGCTATCGGATGACACAGACCGTCTGTAACCATGGCCTCAGACTGTGATTGTCAGCTGGGGAATCCGGCATGGATGGTAAAAACGGGTGTGAACACCTTTGGTTTGACATTGGAGTAGAGGATTATGGCAAAAACACCGAACAAGAAAAAGGTGAAAAAGGTCCACGGACTAAAATTCCTTTCAACGCGAAACATGCTTCTTTCCATTGTTTCGTTTGCAGTACTGATCATCATACTTGGCGGCGCTTTTGCCACAGCCAACTCTCAGGTGAAAGATCTGGGCAAACTCAATGAACAACGTGTGATACTGGAACACTTCAAGTCCACGTTATCCAATATTCTGCTACCGCTGAATGACTTTGTTTTGACTTCCAATAAGGAAGATATCCCCAAGGTCAAGGCTGCCACCGCAGAATTCACCAAAATTTCCAATCAGGTTCAGCAAATGCCTGGTCTTAGCGACAACTCCAGGGCCAAACTCAAAGAAGTCAATGATTTGATGAAAGAGGTCATGCAGCTGGCCAACGATATTACCGGCGGTACCATCCCGATGAGTATGGCGGGCAATATGTCGATTGTTGCCCAGAATCTGGTGTTTGTATCCCAGACCAAGCTGAATGCGATTTCTTCACAAATGCAGAAATTGCTGAAACAGCAAACGGAGGAAAAACAAACGGCCATGCAACGCACTGTGTTCATTGTGATGGGCGTGGTGGTGCTGATCGGAATTTTCATGATTTATCTTAACTTCAGTTTCTCCCGTACGCTTTCCGGTAATATTGCCCGTGTGGCAGACAGTGTGACGAATGCGGCAACTGAAATTCTCCATTCGGCGGATCAGCAGGCCACAGCCTCTGATACGCAGGCCAGAGCTGTGGCGGGTGTAACATCGGAACTGGAAGAAGTATCGGAAGCAGCGAAGAAAATCGCGACGACGGCCAACAGCGTGGAGCGGGTAGCCAATGCCACAGCACAATCGGCGAAAGATGGTTCCAGTGCGGTGAACGAAGCGATTGGTTATATGGATCGTATCCGTCAGGAAGTGAACACCATTGCCGATAAAGTGACGGATGCCAGCCGCAAGGCAGAGCAGATTCTCGAATCCATTGACTCCATTCAGGAAATCGCTGATGAAACCCACTTGCTGGCGTTGAACGCCTCGATCGAGTCGGCGGCTGCCGGTGAGTTTGGCAAGCGATTTGCGGTGGTTGCCGGTGAGGTGCGTCGCCTTTCTGAACGTGCCCGTGACTTCACGACTGAAATCCAGTCGGTGGTTGATGAGGTGCATAAATCAACGCATGAATCCATGGAAGTAACCCAGCGAGGCCTGGAAGAAGTGGCCAAGGGTGTGGAAATTGCCCTGCGTGCCGGTGTGGCGCTGGAAAAAATGCAGAGCATGTCCAACAAATCCAGCCAGGCCATTCAGACTATTGCCAAGGCAACCAGTCGTCAGGATGAGACTTCCCAGGAATTCGTGCTGACCATGCGCCAGATTTCCGAATTGCTGAAAGACTCGGCTTCGCAAATGCAGGCATCGCGTGAGGCGGCCAACCGCATGAATGCTGCTGCTGAGGATTTGCAGAAACTTCTCTGATCTTGTTTTGCACCATCGGGCGGCAGCGGCGCTCCATGCCGGAGTGTCGCATGCTGCTATCACGCCAAGGGGGAGCTGATGTCTGGTTTTGACCTGTCCAATTTTCTGGCCGCATTCTTTGATGAAGCCCGCGATCGCCTCGTTTCGATCAATCGCGGACTCGTCGAGTTTGAATCCGAAACCATTGATGATGACGGGCTTGTGGCATTGCGACGCGATGCTCATACCATCAAAGGCTCGGCTCTGATGCTTGGTGTCACCGATGTCGGTGGTGTAGCGCATCTTTTTGAGGATGCGATGGAAAACCTGATCCAGCATCCTGAATTACGCGTCCCGCGTATGACCCAGTTCCTTTATGATTTACATGATCTTCTTGATGAACGCCTGGAAGAAGTCGATACCGAACCTCGTCTTGATGCCAAAAAACTGCGCGAAGACTATGAGCTGTTGCTTCATGAAGTTCGCGCTGGCGGAGGCGCTGCTGAAGAACAGCCAGATGCAGCGAAACAGGAACCATCGCTGATTGGCGCTGATGAAGCTGCCTCCTGGAAAGAGCATATGGACGCGGATCGCGCTGCTGCGGAGTCTGAAGCGGCTGCAACAGAAGCAGCCCCGGAAGTTGATATTGAAGCCATGATGCCAGAGGGGATGTTTGTCGAGGATCCTGCCAATGAGATGCTGACTGCCGCCGCTGCAGAAGTTGAGGAAACAGAACCTGCTCAGGCCAGCAAAACAACGTCAGTCATGGCAAGTGAAGAACCCTCTGAGCATGACATGGCATCATCTGTAGCACAGGAAGATGAGATACCTGACGAATTTGCCATTGAAGACGATGGCGACATTGAAGAAGATGCTGATATTCTTTCTTTTGGTGATCTGGAAGATTCTTTCAGTGATAGTGACGTTCAATCCTTGTTGGGCGATTCGTCTGATCTGTTTGTTTACGGTGAGACGGTCGAAAGTGAAGTCTCCACAGAACATGATTCGTTGCTGACAGAGGCAGCTGACATCAGCGCTGATGCCCGGGACGAAACGGATGAAGAGCAGAAAAGCGATCATGTAGTTACTGAAGAAGCTTCCCGGCAGGCAGAGGAACGGCAAAAAGCCAGTATCGCAGCGCGCAGGGAAGCTGAACTTCAGGCTGCCAGAGCAGAACTTGAGGCCGAAGAGGCAGCCAGAAAAGCAGCCGAAGCGAAGGCCGCAGAAGAACAGCGAAAGGCTGAGGAAGCAGCCCGGGCAGAGGCACAGCGTCAGGCCGAAGAGACAGCCAGAAAAGCAGCCGAAGCGAAGGCCGCAGAAGAACAGCGAAAAGCTGAAGAAGCAGCCCGGGCAGAGGCTCAGCGTCAGGCCGAAGAGACAGCCAGAAAAGCAGCCGAAGCGAAGGCCGCAGAAGAACAGCGAAAGGCTGAGGAAGCGGCCCGGGCAGAGGCACAGCGTCAGGCCGAAGAGACAGCCGGAAAAGCAGCCGAAGCGAAGGCCACAGAAGAACAGCGAAAGGCTGAGAAAGCAGCAAAAAAAGCAAGAGAAGAAGCCAGGGAAAAAGCCCGTCGGCAGGCATTGGCTGACGAAGTTTCCCGCCGAAAACAGGAAACAGCGACCCTCCAGCAACAAAAAGAATCTGGCACTGATCAGCAGCAACATCACCAGCAGCCTGAAACAGGCCAGGAACATATCGAGCGTTTTCGTCCGCAGCCTGCTGTGGCTGAAGGTGCGGCCAGAAAATCTTCGGGTCAGCGTCAGGCATCGGGACGCTTCTTGCGTGTGGATGCCGCACGTCTGGAAGAACTATCCAGCTATGTGGTTGAACTGAGTACTGAAAGCTCTCGCGGTGAGGAACAGGAACATCAGTTTCACGAGTTGCAACGGGAGTTCCGCGAATTGCGCATGAAATGGCGTGATCTTGAGCATGGCATGGGTCAGATGTCGGCTGAGGAACAGGCCAGCCTGATGCAATCCATGCATCGCTCTTTTGAGCGTGGTTTGCGAGGCATGTCGCGTTACGCCGAAACGCAGCGTTTCGCCCAGCTTCGTAGTGAAATGATGCTTAAGGAGTTGCGTGACCAGGTTTTGTCGCTGATGCTGCGGCCGCTGGATACGATTTTTTCCACTTTTCCGCGTGCCGTTCGTGATGTCGCGGTCAAGCTCGGAAAACGCGTGAAACTGGTCGTTGATGGAAGCGATACAGAAATTGATCAGGGCATTGCCGAAGCCCTGGTGGAGCCACTGGTGCATTTGCTGAATAACGCGGTTTCACATGGTATTGAAATGCCGGATGAACGTATCAGAGCAGGTAAGCCAGCGGTGGCCCAGGTGTCGATTATCGCTCGTCAGAGTGGTAGTGAAATTCATATTGAGGTGGTTGATGACGGACGAGGGCTTGATGTTGATCTGATCAAGGCAACAGCGGTGGAGCGTGGTGTAACAACGCAGGTCGAGGCCGATGAAATGGATTCAGCGGAATTGCTGGAAATGATTTTCCGTCCCGGTTTTTCCACCAAAAAAGAAGTCTCGGATGTTTCAGGCCGTGGTATCGGTATGAATATTGTGCAGGATACCGTGCGTCGCCTGACAGGTTCGATTCGTATTGATTCGGAAAAAGGCCAGGGCACGCGCTTTATGCTGTCGTTGCCTGTTAGTATCGCGGTGCAACATGCACTGGTCTTCCGCATGGCCAGTCAACGTTTTGGCATGCTGATTCACCTGATTGAACAAATTGTGCCGCTGGCTAATCAGAAAGTGGAGAAAGGTCAGGGCGGCAAGGATTTCATGCAGTATGGTTACCATCAGGTGGCACTTGTGGATATGCGCAAAATGCTTGCAGGTGACGACGATGCTGCTGCTGATATCTCTGACCATCCCTATGTGATTATTGCAGAACATATCGAAGGTTTCGTCGGCATTGTTGTGGATGAAATGTATGACGAAATGGAAATCGTGGTGCGCGATCTTGATCCTTACATCAAACGTTATCAACCCCAGGGACTGATGGGTACCACCATTGCAGCCGATGGCTCTGTACTGATTCTGTTAGAGCCTTATGGCATCAAGGAGATGGGGCGTACAGCACCGGATCAGGCCATCAGCGTTGATGTTGCTGAAGAAGACAAGATGGCCTTCAGCGTATTACTGGTAGAAGATTCGTTAATTGCCCGGCAGATTGAAAAGAGTGTGTTTGAAAGCATTGGCTTTACGGTTGAGACGGCGATTGATGGTCTGGACGGGCTGGAAAAACTGGCGAAGAAACAGTTTGACCTGATTGTTACTGACCTTGAAATGCCGCGCCTTGATGGTTTTGGCTTTGTTCGTCGCGTTCGCAATCAGGATGAGTACGAAGACCTGCCCATCATGGTTATTTCCACCCGTGAGAGCGCTGAGGATCGTATGCGAGCACTGGAAGGCGGTGCAGATGCCTATATGATCAAGCAACAGCTTCAGGGCGAAAAAATTCTGGAAACGGTCAAATCCCTGTTGGGCGCAGTGCCTGCTGCCTGAGGGGTGTGCTGACAAAGTGTTGCCTGATTTCCGGGTATGCCGGACATTGCTTTCTGCAAAAACAAACCGCATATGCCAGATCTGTGTAACACCTGTCCCTCCACCGTTGTTTGCCCCCAGGCGTGGACACGTTCAGCGAAAGCTGATGCCTGACATTTCCATTTTCAGAGGTATTCATGGCTGATTATCAGTACATATTCAGTATGCAGGGCGTTGGTAAACGCGTTGCTGGCAACCGGGAGATACTTAAGGATATTTATCTTTCCTTTCTTCCCGGTGCCAAGATTGGCGTGCTCGGGCTAAATGGCGCGGGCAAGTCAACATTGCTGAAAATTATGGCCGGACTGGATACGGATATTCTCGGTGAGGCGCGTCCTGCACCGGGTATTCGCATTGGCTATCTGGCTCAGGAACCGGAACTGGATGAAACCCTTAATGTTCGCCAGAATGTTGAACAGGGCGTTGCCTCTACCCGTGCTTTGCTGGATGAATTTAACGCGCTCTCCATGCGCTTTGCCGAGCCCATGAGTGACGATGAGATGAACGCACTGATTGCCCGTCAGGGTGAATTGCAGGATGCCATTGATGCGGCTGATGCCTGGGATCTGGATCGCAAGCTGGAAATTGCTGCTGATGCACTTCGCCTGCCAGCGTGGGAAGCCGCTGTTGATCAGCTCTCCGGTGGCGAACGTCGTCGCGTAGCACTTTGTCGTTTGTTGCTCTCGGCACCGGATATGCTGCTACTGGATGAACCCACCAATCACCTGGACGCAGAGTCGGTGGCCTGGCTGGAACGCTTTTTGCACGATTTTCCGGGTACGGTGGTGGCCGTTACACATGACCGTTATTTTCTTGATAATGTGGCAGGTTGGATTCTTGAACTCGACCGGGGTCATGGCATTCCATGGGAAGGGAATTACAGTAGCTGGCTGGAGCAGAAAGATCAGCGTCTGGCGCAGGAAGAAAAGCAGGAAAGCGCCCGGCGCAAGGCAATTGAAAAAGAACTGGAGTGGGTGCGCGCTGGCGTTCGCGGGCGGCAGACAAAATCCAAAGCCCGCCTGAAAGCCTTTGATGAACTGGCCAGCATCGAGATGCAAAAGCGCAATGCAACCAGGCAGATCTATATCCCGGCAGGTGAACGCCTTGGCGATACGGTGATTGTAGCGCAGGGGATGGGCAAGGATTTTGGTGACCGGGTACTGATTGACGATCTCAGCTTCAAACTGCCGCGAGGTGGTATTGTTGGCGTGATCGGTGCCAATGGCGCGGGCAAAACCACACTGTTTCGCATGCTCACAGGTCAGCTACAGCCGGATCGGGGAACACTGACCATCGGCGAAAGCGTCAGCCTGGGTTATGTGGATCAGTCGCGTGATGCACTGAATGACCACAACACCGTCTGGGAAGAAATATCCGATGGTCAGGATATAATCACGCTTGGTCGCCATGAAGTGCAAAGTCGCGCCTATTGTGCGCGCTATAATTTCAGGGGAGGCGACCAGCAAAAGCGCATTGGCGCGCTTTCCGGTGGTGAGCGCAACCGCGTTCATCTGGCCAAAATGCTTAAATCCGGGGCCAATGTTTTATTGCTGGATGAACCTACGAACGATCTTGATGTGGAAACCCTGCGGGCGCTGGAGGAAGCATTGCTGGATTTTGCCGGTTGCGCCGTGGTGATTTCGCATGACCGCTGGTTTCTCGATCGCATTGCCACCCATATGCTGGCTTTCGAAGGTGATGGGCATGTCGAATGGTTTGAGGGTAATTTTTCGGCCTACGAAGAAGATAAAAAGCGTCGGCTTGGTCAGGATGCCGATATGCCGCATCGTTTCAAATACAAGCGTTTGGCCTGAGCCGATAGCTGATTGCCGGTAATATATTGTTAATAAGAACGCTTTTTCTGTTGCTTGCAGCGCTGCTTTTTCTTCCCCTGAAGGCGACAGCGACGGTTTTTGTGGATGATACCCGCATATGGGATGCGCCTGACCATACGCGCATTGTTTTTGATCTCAGTGGCGCAGTCCGTTACCAGATTTTTCAGCTGGATCGGCCTGATCGCGTGGTTATTGACATCACCCATGCCAAACGGCGTTCCTTTACCCACCATCGGCCACCTGCGGCCTCATTGATCCGCAAGATTCGCTATGGCCATCCCAAACCCGGCGTTTTACGCATTGTGCTGGATGTGCGTCAGCGCCTTAAGGCTCATGCTTCATTGCTGGCGCCAACGGCGATCAGGCCCCACCGTCTGGTCATTGATCTGTGGCCCCGGCAAGCGACTGCTGTCAGCGCATCCACCCATACTGCGTTCCCCAAAGCAAAGCGACATCCCCGTAAACGACAGCTTATTGTTGCCGTTGATGCCGGACATGGCGGAGAAGACCCCGGCGCGATTGGTCCACATGGTATTCGTGAGAAAGATATTACGCTGAAGGTGGCGAAAAGACTCGCCAGGCTGATCAACCAGCAACCGGGCATGCGTGCTGTACTCATTCGCAAGGGCGATTATTTTGT
>JALSZZ010000257.1 GCA_027075825.1 Mariprofundaceae bacterium
CTTGGCTTTGCCAACCTGATGCGAAGCCGGAAGCTGCTTCTGGCAGGATAGGTCTGCCCGGACGATGGAAAAAAAGCCGCCCAATCAGGCGCGAAAGGCCCGGATGTGGGAATGAAGCCCGTCGCAACGTCGGATGACCAACGCTAGCGTCGGTCGGAACAAAAAAATCGACCGTTGTTCAGAGGCTCCCTAAGGGAGGAGAAATGAACATCATCAGTATCTACGATGGGCATAATGCCGCCGTGGCATTGATCAGGGACGGGAAGGTCGTCTATGCGCTCCAGGAGGAGCGCGTGAGCCGGGTCAAGAACAAGCAGGGCTTCCAGAAGAGGGCGCTGGAGGCCCTCCTGTGCGATACCGGGATGGCTCCCTCGGAGGTGGATACATGGGTTTACGCCGGACGGGAGCAGTATCTGCGCCCGGAGGACAGGGATGAGCTCATTGGCGCTTACAAGAAGGCAGCATCCGTCTCCAACTGGTTGAGGAGAATGCTGCGGCGAACGCCGTTGCGGGCCGCGCGGCAAGAGACATACATTTTACCAGGAGTGTGCCATGATGCGGAATGAATTCACATGGGAAAGCGCTGAGAACGAGGAGTCGCATGATTATCTCTATCCTTCGGTTCGGAGGGAATTGGAACTTTTGGGCAAGGGGGTGCGCGTTCTGGACCTTGGTTGTGGAAACGGTGCGCTGACGGCAAGACTTGCAGAGGACGGGTTTGATGTGACAGGGATTGATGCCAGTCGCTCTGGAATTGAAAAGGCAAAGGAAACATTTCCTCACGTACGCTTCTTTCAACATGACATCAATGATCCTATTCCCGATGATCTTAAAGGAAGTTTCGATGTTGTCTTATCACTTGAAGTCATTGAGCATCTATTTTTTCCAAGAAACCTCTTCATCAGAGCAAGGGAGGCTCTTGGGAGTGGAAAGGGCGTGTTGATTCTGTCCACCCCTTATCATGGATACCTTAAAAATCTTGCTTTGGCCCTCTTGAACAAGTTTGATGAGCATTGGCACCCAAATCAGGACTTTGGTCACATTAAGTTCTTTTCCTTAAAAACCCTCACGGAACTTGTGAGGGAGATGGGGTTTGATGTTTTTCGAGTCCATCGTGTTGGCAGGCTTTTTCCATGGTTGGCAAAATCAATGATTTTTGTTTGTAGGGCTTCGAATGCAGGTAAATGATTCTAAGTCGATAGTTATTTCTATCCCCAAATCCGGAACCAACCTTCTCCAGAAGCTTTTGGAGTTGGCTGGCATACCGTGGTCAGGCAAGAGCATTGGGGGCGCTTTCGGGAGATATGAGCTGATCAAGCGGTTGACCAGGGGGCCGCGTCTTGGCGAGACGTCCCTCCTTGTCGGCTTGGAAGTGGATGCCATGGTTTCCCCCATCTGGGTTCGTCGGGTTCTTGCAGGTTCCAAAGGGTATGTTACCTCACATGCAACCTATTCAGATGGTTTGCACACCCTGCTTCTCGAACATGGATACAAGGTTCTATTCATGGTCCGGCATCCGGCTGCCATTCTTCTCTCGTGGGCCAACTATATTGCTGAGCATGGATATTACTGGAAAGAAGCCCATGAATATTTCTCCATATTTCCTCTGGAAGAGCGCGCAAGGAAAATGCTGCATGGCGTTTGGATACGGGAAGGGGTGTATTACCATTCTTTTAGGGAAGTGCTGATGCGCGCGTTGCGGTGGGTAGGCGTGCAAGGAGTCCATGTCGTCCGGTACGAAGATCTCGTGGGGAGCAGAGGTGGAGGGAACGATACCCTGCAAATGGAAACAATCAGGGATATCTTGGAACATGTAGGCATCCACGACGTGGATTTGGAAGGCATTCAGCAGAACCTTTATGGAGGCACACATACCTTCCGCAAGGGGAGCATTGACAGGTGGAAAAATGTATTCTCTTCTGAGTTAAAAAGAGAAATTGCCGAACAGCTATCGGATTTGTCTGAGCTCTCAAGGTTGGGGTATGATTGGTGAGACTTTTGATGGATGGCTACCGAGGACTTCGGGCAGAGTCTGTATGGTGTCGCCCAAGTGGTCAGACGAAACGCCGATCGGTTGACCACTTCGGGACAAGGGATTGTCGATTTGGCGACCTCTGTAAAGGATGCTCCGAAAGGGGGCGGCTACCGTGTGGTATCGTCTCTCCAGTTGCTTGCTGGTTTCAAAAGTCAGATTTCGCATCTTTTCCAGACCATCGCTGAATTGTCGCCTGATATCGTGCATGTGCATGGCTGCTTCCGCGGCATCCAAAAGAGCTCAGTTTTGGCTGCCAAGCGGCACGGCATTCGGGGTTAGTGTCCCATTGCGTGGTAA
>JALSZZ010000258.1 GCA_027075825.1 Mariprofundaceae bacterium
CCAAATGCCCCCATGCCGCCTGCGCCGCAGCGCCTGTAAAAACAGTCATCCCACCAGAACTGGCCAGATCAGCATATCTGGTTTTATCCTTCCAGACTGCGCCAATGCCACCAATATCGCCCTCACACAGCCCGATGGCCAAGGCTGTTTTATAGGTGTATGTGGTGTTTGATTGCGTCATGCCACCACCGCCCTTGCCACCGCTTGTTTGCGTTGATGTATGTGCGATCGGGGTGAAATCACCGTACCAGATCAGATTGCCGGATATGCGCTGTTGGCCATAGACAAGGGGAATCGTCTTGCCGTAGCTGGATGTCTGAATATTCAGCGCGCCGATGCGCGGCTCTGTTGTTGCAATAGTCGTTCCGCCACCGCCAGTCAGGCCGCCCATTATTCAGCCCTCACCCGCCAGAACCCGGCCAGCCTGCCGCCCAGCTCACCGCGATCACCTTCGCTCATCACACAACCCTGTCCGCGCCAGGCATGGATAATCATCGGCCAGTCAATAACGATGCCAGCATGGGAAACCGTGCGCCCGAAGCGATAGAGCGCAACATCCCCCGGCGCTGGCTCATTCACCGGATCAGCGTATTGCTCAATCCAGCCAAGGTATCGCTCCTCAGAGCGGTGCAAATGCCAGTCCGGCGGATAGGGACGCGGGTCGATATGCGGGATCATGCCCGCAGCCTCGTACACCTCACAGAGCAGCATGGCGCAGTCAACACCTGTGCCTTTTACCCGCGCCTGGTGGTGATAGGGCGTGCCAAGCCAGCATTTCGCAGCGGATATAATCATACGGGCATAACCGTAGATTCCGCCCCCGGCAGCCATGCCGAGCCGTCCCATATCAGGCGCGCAAACTGCCCGGCGGCGTTAAACGTAAGTGTAGTTTTGGCTGCGGCAAACGTACCAGTTATGACAATACTGTTTCCGGCACTGATAAATTCTGAGTTAATATTTTTCTGTTGGCCCGCGTAGGCCCCGTTAGCCAGAGTGAACGCGGACGTAACACCATTCGTTCCGACTACCGTATTCCCCTCAGCAATAATAGTAGCCGCTGCTAGCGTGCGGAGGTCTTGCGAAACATTGTTACGCAAGACCTCAAAAACGCTGTCGAATTTCGTGATTGTTGATACCGAATCAACGCTGTTTTTATTTGGTGCCGACCCATCCGTTGTGATATTTTCAAGCATGGTTTCGTGGCTATTATTTAGCGCAAACAACTTGTCTGATATCGTGCTGACAAACGTCGAATAGCCTCTGAACCTCAAGGTATTCGTCAGCAAAAACGCCGCAGAACAGCCCGTGACTTTGCCGCTAAATGAAGAATTCGTAATAGTAGCAAACACAGAATACGCCTGCACTGCGTAGGTAACATTCTCGCAATCGCAACAAATGCTGTTATCGCTACAGATTAGTGTGTTGTCAGATACAAGCAGTGAGACACCGATGCCCACACCGATTGCTGTGTTTGCGCTACCGCTATTACCCGAGCAACCAAGAGAGAAATCGACCGCCGGGGTTGCGGTCGCGTCAATATAGTGCCGCCCACGCAGGGTAATCGCGCTACCTTCATTAGCCGCGCCCGCAGCAATACCCGCCGCTGTTGCGGCGTACCCCGTAATACGGTTACCATTGATGCTAGAATTGTTGCCAATAACCAAAATGCCGTTTTGTTCCGCCGCCGCGCCAGCGGCGATGGGGGACATCACAATAGTATTGTCCGACACTACTGCGCCATCAGCAGCTATAGCTATACACTGCCCCCCGTCGGTGCGGATCCTGCCGCATCCGTTTACATAATTACCGCTAATGATTCCGCCCAGCACCGCTCTTGCATCGAACAACGCATTGACTTTTATACCGTCTTTACCAGCACTTTTAACTGTATTGCCAATAACCTGACAATGGTCAGAGGCCATGTAAATAGCAGAACTCCAGCAGTTCTCGCTGTAATTATACAGCGCCATGCTATGAGGCGATAGATGCGGCTGAAAAATCATTGCGCTACCGATACTACTGCACTGCACCGCCGCATGACTATGATTGCTGCCGGATGCATCGCCAAACGTCCGGTAAATAAACTCGCAAAATGTCCGGTTTGTGTCTGCTGTTGCT
Organism: Mariprofundaceae bacterium; assembly: GCA_027075825.1. GTDB lineage: Bacteria > Pseudomonadota > Zetaproteobacteria > Mariprofundales > Mariprofundaceae > AB-137-C09. The sequence goes on from JALSZZ010000258.1 coordinate 2,119, forward strand.
GAATACGCGCTCTGAAAATTTGATGTACAGCGCATAACAGTATGCCGCACCGACAACGGCCCGCTGCTGACAACACCCCAGAAACACTCTGTAAAATCACATTCCACCACGTTTACATCAACACAATCAGTCAGCAACACACCATTCATACCGCCGATATTGATCGTGCTGTTTAGCCTATCAAATATGATGCCTTTGACCGTTAAATGGTCATAGCCAATAAATGTCAGGGCATAATTATGCGTCGGGTTTGCTGTGTCATATGCAGTCGATATACGCCGTAGCGTTACCCCCGGCCAGTCCAGTGTTACGCCAGATAACCCCCCGGCGGGGGCGGTAAAAACCAGGTCATCACACAAGCAAATACCACCACGCATGGTCAATACATCACCGCTTTTCGCTGCATTGATAAAACGCTGCACATTGGTGGTGTTATCAGTTACGCCATCAACCATAACACCGAACTGCGCTGCATCGAGCACATTGTTGGTGCGCTCACGCAGCCATGCAGCGGAGCCATCGCCGCCAGTCGGTACAATCACCGTACCATTGTTATCAGTGTATTGCCCTGGTAAGCCACCTGTAACGCCATAAAAGACACCACCACCACCGTATTGCCGACTGGTGTGATATGCCAATGATACTCGCCGTGCTGTCGGTGTTATTGTACGCAATGCTGCTATATCGGCAATGGACTCAAGGCCACTGATGTTATCCAGGCCTTGCAGGACAACCCAATAGCCGGATGCCTGATCATTAGCGAATGTGACGGATGTATGTGATTGCACGCAAAGGTAGGCGATGCCATTATTGATTACCTGGTCATTTGTAGAATACACCGTTGCGGTGGCCCATGTCCCACGGTCGTTGTAATTGAGCGTCAACGCGGACAGGCCGAGGTTTTGCCTCGCTGTGGCGGCACTGCCATCGTCGCCCAGCAGCCCACGCAAATAGGCCAGTTCCTGCGCTTTTGCTGCCTTATATTGATCCTCTGTTATCGCCGCGCCGATAAAATCACTGTCTGCAGGTAATGCCGTAGCCATGTGTTATCCTTGTTATTAAATTGCCGTTTCAGGAATCGGGATGTAGGGAAATCCGCGAAACCGGGGCAGGTTGTTGAATTTTGTGTTGCATGTGGACTGCTGTTTATCGCAGCCAGGGTATGCCGTGAACGCATCGCCGGTGGTTGGCACTGCTTTGAGCGGCGGGCTCAGCGTGATGCTGCCGGGGCTGTATGCTTTGACTGTGCGCGATACGCCGGCATTCGGGCCGGATGAAAACGTGATCGTACCCAGCGTGAAATAGTCTGCCGCCTGCGTCAATCCACAGTTAATCTGCGTGTTAGTGGACCCTGCTGCTACGGTTGATGTGGCAGCCCAGGCAGCTTTGCTCAATGCGCAGCCGACATCGAATAGCGTATGCAGACATCCGGCCTGGTAGATATTGCGCGGCATCTGCACATTGAGCAACGCCAGATCGGACAACACCGACAGACGCGCCATGCCCCGGTCGATCTCATCGACGTTGATTTCCCCGGCGAACAACAACAGGCCACCTGCGCTGGTGTCAGTTGGATTATCCAATGGCATAAAAACACGCTCAACCATCATGCGTGCGCCGTCCAGGCCGCCATTGTGCGCCACTTGAAGGAATGGGATGCCGAGCATGTTGTGGCTGGCATCCGCCACAATATCAACATTGAGCGTATCCACCTCAATTCCGGCAACGCAGCGGATACCAGAGCGCGATATCTGTAAATCATTCGACTTGTACACATGGCCGCCATAGACCAGATCAACATCATAATCTGCATAGTAGAATGCATCGCCCGTCGCCAGCGTAATCGTGTACAGATCAGCCATAACGAACTGATTGGCATTCAGCAGTGCCACCAAAGCATCAGAAGCAGACCTCATATCCTGTTCCCCAGGCTTGCCCTCAGCGTAACCGTTTTGGCAGACCACAGGCGATCCATGAATTTGGTAAAATCAACCGAATCAGCATCAAATCGTGCGCGGTAGTAATACACGCCATTCCAAATCAATGGTTCGCCTGCGGCAGGCGGTGTAGAGAATGTGATAAGACCATTACTTTCGGTGTAATCTGAGCCTTGCACATACACTTTCGATGCCGACCACATTGGCGCACTGCCTGTTGCCGACCACATTGGCGCACTGCCTGCTGCCGACCACATATATGCTCCGATAAACAGCGACGCGGCATCAATATTGTTGACCGGCTCAGATGATCCGCCAAACGGGCGAGAAAGCTGAAACGTAGTGGTCAACCCATCACCTGTGCCGAACTGGATATTGGATGCAATCGAATCATCCGGATCCGCAAACAGGAACGAATCGAACGACCCTTGCCGCTGCATGTAGAATCCAGCCAGAGTTTTCATCTCGGCGAATGCCAGATCATCCCGTAAAAACTCATATTGCAACTGAAACGTATAGATCGGGTTCGCCCAGTTGCGGCGACGCAGTTCGCGACCTGAGCGCGATGTCTGGATACTGGTGGAAAACAGCGGCGTCTTGACCACATCAAAGGCCAGCCCCGGCAGCGTCGGAAATACCGCGTTACTCATGCGTTCAAACCCCGTTCACCACGAAGTGCATATTCGGTTTTCATACCGAAAAATTCCGTTTCAGTTTTTTCAGTGCCGGTGGCAGGCTGGAAGCGTTGCGAGTCAGGTACTGACTGAAGCTTCGCGCATCCATGGCCTGGATCGTCACATGGGTGGTATTGCCGCCGGATGCGCCACCAGCAGCAATCATATCGCGTAGCGGGTTGGCAATATGCGCAGGTAGCACCATCTCTTGCTGATGCAGTTGCGTCATCGGATTAACGCCAGCGGGAATATCATAGCCGCCGCTGGCCGAAGCAATGCGCGTGGCATAATTCGCTACCACGCCGAACGCCGCCCCGGCAGCGACAGGCGCGATCACAGGACCGACGACAGGAATGGCGGCCAGTGCCGAATACACGCCAGCCATCACGTTCCATGCCTTCATCATGATTTGCTTCACCGCAGTACCTGCCGAGATCAGCAACGATTTCGCCGCTCCCGCCTCCTCGATACCTGTTCGAGTAGCTGTCCCCGTCATTGTCGCCATCGTTTTGGCTGCTTCGGTGGCTGCCCATGATGCCACCATTTTCACGCCCATATTGGCAAACTCCAGCACAACAGACTGGCCCATATTGCGCATTGCCTGGCGCAGCGTGTTGGTGCCGCGTATCACCCCGTTCATAGCGCTTTCAAAGGCGTTTGAAACAGGCGCAAACATGGATTGCCAGAATGCTTCATTTTCCTGCAAACGCTTCTTTTGCGCCTTTCGCCGCTCCTGATCCGCCTTGTCAGTCAGCTTTTTTTCCTTCACGGCCAATGCCGTCTGTGCCTGAATAGTGTGAATAGCATGTTGCCGCTGAAGATCGGCAATCTTTGCCAGCGCGCGCTGATATTGCACCGGCTGACCCTGCACAAGCTGTGCCTCTTGCTGTGCTGATTTCAGCTTGATGGCATAGGTTTTTTCCGCCAGTGCGTTTTTCGCACGCAGGGCATCAAGATCGGAGATTTCCTGCAACTGTCGTTTTTTCTCGATTTCTGCGGTTTGAATCCGGATGCGGGTCAGCGCATCCTGCTGCGCCTGGCGTATCGCCAGTTGAGCCAGTTGCAATTTTTCCTGAGCAGCTCTGCTGGCTGCCGCCTGATCAGACTTGCTGCCACCTGATGCTGTCACCAGTGGCGTTTTAACGGAGCCGACAGGCGTGCTAAAGCCAGCGACCTGAACGCCTGCTGACTGCTTGCCATCGCTGGCGGGTCGCGCCTGTCCCGCCTTAAAAAACGCATCGACGTAAAACGCATCATTGGCCGCCAGATTCTTTTTGCGCTCATCGTTAATGCGTTTTGTTGCTGCTGAAATGGTTTCAATTGCGCCCTGCGCCGCTTGCAGCCCCTTGCCGTAGTCAATAATCATCGCCGCTTTGCTGCCCATGAACGGCACGGCAGACAGCTTTTCGCCCATCCAGACGATCAGATCACCAAAGCTTCTTTTTACGCTGGCTATCATCTCCTCCAGCGCGATGGAGCTGGCCGCCCAGGCCAGTTTGAAGCCTGCGGATATATTGACTGCCGCATCCGAAAGCCCGCCAGCCATGGCTATGCCTGCCTGCCGCACAACGGCAAATTGATCGGACAAATATGTGCCGATCTCCCATCCTGCCCAGGCGGCAAAGGCAAGGTTTCCTGCCACACTGAGTCTGCCCAGGCCCGCCAGTGATTCTGCGGTGCTTTTTTTGGCCAGTCCCATACTTTGCAGCATGCCAGCGTTGCGGCTGGCCGTGGCTGCCGCCAGCGTTTTTTCTGCGGCTGCCAGCTCCATCGTGGCTGCCGCCGCCATCTGGCTCGCGCCAGCATACGCCCGCGCCTGTGCCACCTTTGCCTTGCCAGCGGCTACAGCCGTTTCGGCAGCAGCGATTTCGGCTGCCTGCGCCGCCCTGGCGGCTGTGATCGCCTGATATTGCGATGCTACATAATGCGTCACATAACCGACAGCGGCAACCTTCACAGCAATCATGCCAGCCATCACAATAGCTTTCAGATTATCCGCCACCGACATGATGGACGATGCCAGCGAGCCGCTCATGTTGCTGGTGTTGGCAAAATCCCCCCAAAGCTGCAAAAAGCTGTTATGTACTTGCTGGATAGCGCCGGAAATCGTCGGCGGAATGCGTGAGAATTCGGCATCAACCGTATTGGCCTCGTTCAGGATAGCGGCAATCACCACATCAGAGGTTAGTTTGCCTTCCTGCGCCACTGCGCGCAAATCGCCATAAGCAATGCCAGCGCCATCGGCAATCATGCGGGCGATGCGTGGCGTTTGCTCAATCACGGAATTCAGTTCTTCGCCGCGCAGCACGCCGGAAGCCATCGCCTGCTGGAGCTGCACCAGCGCCGCAGATGCCGACACCGTGCTGGCCCCGGATACCCGTATAGCCTTGTTGACGGCATCCGTCACGCGCAGCAACGAACCCTGACTTAATCCCAGTCCCTGTGTAGCGCGGGCCATCGAGGCATACAGATCAGCGGTGGCAGAAAAATCCCCCATGCTGTTGCGCGTAATCGCCACCAGTGCCTGATAGGCTGTGTTGTATTCGTCAGCGGACCGGGTAGCCAGGCGCAGCCGTGCGGTGACATTGCTGTATTCGTCCGATAGCTGCGTCAACGTGCCAATGCCATCACTGATACCGATCAGCGAAAACGCACCAGCGGCCATCCGCTGCATATTTTGCAGTTGTTGTGAGATGGAGGCCACACCGCGTCGTGTTTTTGAGATATTGACCAGACTGGTTGTTGCCGATGCGCTGATATTGTCAAACGCCGCTTTTCCAGCGTTGCCGACATTCTGCATGGTATCAACGGATTGTTTCATCCCTGCGTGAAAGCCGGAAAGATCAAGCTTGATTGCGAACGACAGATCTTTCATGCTAGCATACCCCCCATGCTTGGATATACGTTCATCGCCATGCTACTCGGCATTCTGTCGCTGGAAGCCAGCCGCCTGCTGTTGCGCTGGCCGCATGGCGAAACATACGAAGCCATCAGGGTGGCCGCCTTTGGCATGCCCGTGGCATACTTCTGGCTCGGCACGGCTGCGGCACTGATCACAGGAGCCGTCGTGCTGATGCTGTGGCATCTTTCACCCCCCACATGAGCCGCCTGCATCACGAAACGATGCTATAAACGCTTCCAGATCACTTTTTTCATCGCTCCTTTGATTCGCAGGTCTTGATTCAATCCCGAGATAACCCTGCACCATCATATGCAGTGGCGGGTGGGCATCCCAGTAGCGGGACATTGCAGCATACGACGGCAAATCCATATGCCAGCGGACATGCTGCAACGTCCAGCCTGTACAGGCGACGATGTGCGCATAGAGATAACCCCAGTCGATCACATCGCCGCTGGTGTTTCCCCCTCGCCCGAATCAACCCCCTGAGCATTCACGGCCATCGCCACGGAAAATGCCGCATTCATGTTGGCAATATCCACATCATTAGCCAGATCCTCGCGTTTGAGTTCCGGGTAGTTGCGTTTGATGCTCATATACAGAATATCGAATATCACAGTCGGGGATGGCTCAGCGTTGCGACCCATGAACACATCCTCATATTTTTCGACGCAGGCGAACGGCGCAGGCGGCACAACATAGCGATGCCGACCAAGCTGGACTTCAGTGCCGGGAACCATTCCGTTTTCCATGCCGCGATCCATCAGTCAGACACCGACAACACGCCAAGCTGACCCGCAACATCCAGCCCGGCTTCAAAATCAAATTCAGGAATCGTGTAGTCCTCTTTCTTCGTGGCCATGGTGAGCTTGGACGACACGCAGGAATTCAGCTTGAGCATCACGCCCTTGCCGTCCACCAGGCCGGTGAAAATCCCGGTAAATTTGGTTGTCATGCCAATGGCTGCGCCACCCATGGCAATTTGATTGCCGCCGGTTGCTGAGCTGTACAAATAATCAATCAACACAGTTTTGCCATTGTCTGCCGTGTTGAAGTTATAAGTTCCGCCTGTCACACTGTATTGCCCTGCTGCTGGCGCAGATGCCACCTTGGTGTACGGCAGGCCGGTGGCTGCATCAATCACGCCAAGATCGGTATCAAAATTCGCCGAGTTGGCCACCGTCACTGTATTGGTGGCAATAGTGCCCTGCTCAGATACGGCGGGCATCAGCACGCCTGCGCTCAGTGATTCGCCCATGAATAAATCATTGATCATGCGCCCGTTCAGTTCGGCCAGCTTGGCCTTGCCGGTGACCTTCGCCTGTCCCTGGCGAATATCCACAGCAAATTTGGATTGCCCGTGTAGCTGCTTCAGATTCTGCGTGATATCAATAGAGACATCCTGCAACACGCCAAACTTAAAAGGCGTAGAGTTGGCGGCAACATTCACGCCATACAGATTCCCTGTGCCAAAATGGATCATTTTT
>JALSZZ010000259.1 GCA_027075825.1 Mariprofundaceae bacterium
TCACCAATGTAACGTGACAACTCAAAGCGCTTGCTGACAGGGTGCTTTTTACGCGGTACGAACTTAATACTTTGGTTTTTAGCTGGTATTCCGACTGAAACGCCCGGTCTCCCAATCGGTTTCCACTTATCTGTATGTGACGATGAAATACCCAACAACTCAAAAAGTGACTTTGTGCCAACAGGGCCTGCTATGTTTCCAATCTCTCCTCTCAATTCCCGGGCGCTATTAACTGCCATCTCCCATGGAACTGAATCAAACCTGGTACTATTTGGCATCTGCCTGGCTGAAAATGCAGGTTTTCCACATACACCCGGTGCATCCATAAACATCTCAACAGGCTTTAAGGGTTCTGTATTCCCCATTTTGCCGTAGATTGGGGCTAATTCCAGTAATGTATTTTCGCCGCACTCCCGATAAAGCCGAAGTGCATAATCCATGGTATCAGATGGACATTCATCCGGGTCAAACCCCATCAGAGCTTCCAGTTTGCGGTAGATTCTGCTATTTTCACCCCGCTCCTCTTCTTTTATGATTGAAAATAAACCTGAAAGATTTGTTCCTTTCAAGTCAAAGGCATATAATCTGTTTTCAACTGTGGATATAAAATCAAAAAGAGCTTTCCGAAAGTCGGATATGCTAACAGATACAGGACAAGTCATCCCGCCAATGTATCTGACAGACTGTTGACAATTGAACTTTGAAGGAGACGACCAAATTTGTATGTTTTTGCCGTCGCTTGAAAATAACATTTTCGGCCAGACAAACCCCTGATTTGCAGCGCCTAATTCATGAGCCATTCGCCAACTAACATCCGGTTTGCTGCCTGTTGGCAATGGTTCGTACAGCAGTCGCCACCAGTTTTGGAGTGCCCACAAAGCCAGTGGATAAGTTGATACGACAACATAATCCTGTACAGATTGCGAAAAAATATTCTCGTTTCGCGTCAGATTAAGATCGCCAACAAAAATCTCCAATTGAGCCAAAGTGTTTGCTATCTCAGGCTCGCCAGAGCCGATGCCAGACCAGCTTTGACGAAAATCAATCATGTTTAACACGAGCATTCCACTCTTCAATTACTTCATGGGAGAATGGGTCGGATTCAGGCATTGGATAACCATGATATACGCCAGATTCAGAATTTTCCAATTGAGCCTCCAATGGGATTCCATCACTGGTTACAGCCCATATATTCTGAGGCCATTGTCCTTTCATTTGCTTACTAATCATGCCTTTGCGTAATCCGGACTTAATGTAAGAAACAGCATCTTTTCTCGTAAATATACTTGCTATATCGCACAGAGATTTTGCAGCCCTCGGCGAAGATGGTGGCATTAACCCGAAATCACCGGGGGTTTTCTTATACTCCGGGTTTCCTCCATATTTAAGCTTCACAACGCCCCCCGAGTGATGCGGGTTATGTTTTACGCGGGCGTGGCCTGGGCGAATGACGGCGGCGTGGCTTGTGCGCCGGTTTGCCGGAGCGCATGCCTTCTGCTGTGGCTTTCGGGTGGGTCGGCTCACCAATGTCCAGCATGCTGCCGTCAATTGGCTGAACGGGGATGCGGTGACCCACCATTGCCTCAATATCCGGCAGCGCCATGCAATAGCGTTCGCAGGCGAATGACACCGCCATGCCGCTGGCACCGGCTCTGGCTGTGCGGCCAATGCGGTGCACATAACTTTCTGCCTCTTCGGGAAGATCGTAATTGAACACATGGCTGACATGATCAACGTGAATGCCACGGCTGGCAACATCGGTGGCCACCAGCAACTGCAGGCGACCTTCGCTGAAATCCTGTAAAATACGCATGCGCTTGCGCTGGGGAACGTCACCGCTGAGAATACCCGTTCTGAAACCATAGCGCGCCAGAAAGTTGGCAAGCTTCTCGCCGGTGCGTTTTTCATTGGCAAAAATGATCCCCCGCTCCACCGCCAGCGAGCGCAGCAGATGCACCATCAGCGCCTGTTTTTCATCCTGCGCCGGATGGTAGAGCATTTCTTCAATGCCGTGGGCCGTCAGTTCACCCTCTTCGGCGCGGATTTTCTCCGGGTTATTCATGTGTTCGTAAGCCAGCTCCATGACACGCCGGGAGAGCGTCGCTGAAAACAGCAGGGACTGGCGTTCTTTCCAGTGCGGCAGACGACGCATCATAAAGCGAATATCGCGAATAAAGCCAAGGTCAAACATGCGATCTGCCTCGTCGATGATGAGCATCTCCGTCAGACGCAGGCTGTAGCGTCGCTGTTTGTAATAGTCGAGCAGGCGACCAGGCGTGCCCACCAGAATATCTGTGCCATGATCAAAGGCCTGCTGTTGTTTTTTGT
>JALSZZ010000260.1 GCA_027075825.1 Mariprofundaceae bacterium
CGACACGTTGCCCTATTCTCCAAATTTGTGATTCATTCAGCCCAAGATGTCGGGTCACAGAAAGATCGACATGAGGATGCGGCATAAATGCCTCTGGCTTTACCGAATCAGAACCATCTTTTCGAATATACCTTCGGGACAGGATATAGCGAGCAAGTCGCTCATCATCCTGGACATCAAGCGGCAATTCCATTTCGAATCATCCCAAGATTTTGATGGCCAACTCTAACACCGACTCCGGAATGGAACCGGAGAAAGGCTCGCTTCCATATTGCTTGCTGGATCCAAATAGCGACGCATAATGGAGTTGGCCTTCCGGGCTTATGCTTATGGAAAGGATTCTGCCTGGCGACCGGAACCACTCCAACGTCACATGCCCATCCGGATCAGCACCAATTGATGGCGCTTGAATCCCCAGAGGTAACGCTCCAAGAAACTGCCGAGCAAATTCAACACTTAATGGATGGACAGGAAGGGCATCGTAGCCATCCCATCCAGATATCGAGCATTCTTCTTCAATCTCGGCGAGCTCCGCATATGCCCCGGATAATCCTGGATTAAGACTGACTGACTGTTTCAGATGCCCCAAACCATCCCGAAGCTTTTCTTCAATGCTTTGGGCCAAATTACTCGCACCAAGCGTGGGACGCACGTCAAATATAGCTGGCGGATTTGATGGTGGAGCAGCAACAAACATTATTGCATCTCCTCTATTACCTTTTCAGTAATACTGCTGAAAAAAAATTTGTTTTTAAGCCAACGCATTTCCCGGAGATTCTGAGATCCTTCTACTTGATCCACTTCAACAGGTTGGGTTGTAAACACGTCAATGTCCAGAATCAGCCATGTCCCCTCAGCCTCCTGGACAGTTTTGATCACATTAACCCCATAAGGATATCCGGGAACCTGAAATGAGTCCTGATGCAGAAAAGATACAAAGGGATAGTCAATGCCTTCAGGGGATCGAGGAGCAACCGTTAAATAGTCTTCCAACTCAAATGACTGCCCTTGGGGCGCACGAATGCGATTGATGAAACGAAGCCCCAAGCGATCCACCTGTTCAGGTTGGGCAATGGAACGGTGGATTCGCCACAGCCGCATAGCCTCTGCATAAAACGAATCCCAATTTTCATATGGTTGAAGTCTGCTGAAAACAAAACTGTCCCTATAAAACTGCACGACCTGCAACTTATCCTCAGTTTCACAGCGCAGCCCTCTCCAACCAAGATCATGAACTGTCTGTTCCGGCAGACATCCTGCTTCCACTTTTAATTCATGGCGAACCACTTTTAATGGTTGAACGTTTGGATAATCTGGCACTGCCTCTGTAATTACCTTGGAAACACATTCCTCCTCCCAAGATGTGCTGGCCTGAGCACGCACCTCAATAACCGCTTCCGCAATTGGAGCACGAGTTAGATGGGGAAACCGCTCATCCAAATTCAAGCTAATATCTGTTTTCATCTACGCACTATCCAAGAAAGAAAGACGATAGATAATGAGAGAACCCAAATCCAAGAAAGCGGACTATATTTCGCACCATTCACCTTGCCAAGCTGCACCTCGTCCAAAGTCAAGTCAACACCGCCTTGCCACCAACGGCCTGACCTCAACCAGCTTGCTCCCCAAGGCTTCCTCCGCCCGTTCCATGTCGTAGCGAGCTTGCAGGTTCATCCAGAAGCCCGGCTACATGCCGAAAAAGCGCCCCGGCCGCAGCGCCGTATTCGCCGTGATGGCGCGCTTGCCGTGCACGATCTCGTTGATCCGGCGCGGCGGCAATCGAGCAGTCCATCACCCAGCAATTCACCGTTTGCGCCCTTCATCAATCAGCTCGCGGATGCCGCTCCTACCCTTGACCCGCGTCCGCACGGCGTAAAAACCCGACAGCAGTTCCCGCACGGATACGGCCGCGGGAGGCTCAACGGGCGTCAGCCGGGCCACGGGCCGACCGCGACGGGTGATAGTGTAGCTGTTGCCCTTTTCGACATCCCGAATCAGGAACGACAGATGGGGTTTGGCGTCAAAGGCGCTGACCGCCTTTCGATCGTACCGGGTCATGGTGACTCCAACTGGTTTGTTGTCTGGCTTGATCATGAATGGATATTCCGCTTTCTGTCAAACCCATCAGCAGAAATCTTGATTGTGATGCCTGCCGTCTGGCCCCATGATTGCCGCATGCGGGAACAGCTCATCGCGCTGGTGGCGGCGTTCAACGAATCCGGGGAGGTGCTGCTCTTGAAGCGTCCGGACGATGTGCACTGTGGCGGGCTGTGGTCCTTGCCCGGCGGCAAGCTTGAGGACGGCGAAACGCCGCTTGATGCCGCCCG
>JALSZZ010000261.1 GCA_027075825.1 Mariprofundaceae bacterium
TTGGAAACACATCCGCACATCGAACCCCATCGAGAGCACATTCGCAACCGTCAGGCACCGAACGAAGAAAACCAAAGGCTGCCTCGGCCGAAAGACTGCCCTGGCGATGACCTTCCGCCTGATGATGTCCGCCAAGAAGAAATGGCGCAAACTCGACGGCGCGTTTCGCCTGCCGGAAATCATCGAGGGGGTTGAATTCAAGGACGGGATCAAGCAAGAAAAACATGCCGCCTGATTACACCATCACCAACTTTTGGGCATTGCTCCCAAAAATGGCTTGATCTGACTACACATCGTGTTCTACTTGAGGCACATGACATTTCACTTGGGACATGCCGGCCAAACTGGAGACTTGTTTTGGCACCAGCCGTCAGCATCTGCATCCCCGCATATGAGATGGGGGGCCAAGGTGCCTATTATCTAAACTTGTCGTTGGAAATCCTAGCCAACCAGGATTTCACTGATTTCGAAGTAGTAGTCTCGGATCAGTCCTGCGATAATGCGGTCGCCAATCTTTGCGCCAAACATGGTCAGGACATGTTGATCCGTCATATCTGGAACCGGGATGGCAAACGTCAGGCCTCGGCCAATGTCAACAACGCCATGTCTCATGCTGAAGGCACCCTGTTGAAGGTCTTATTTCAGGATGATTTCCTGAATGGGTCCAGTGCTTTGCGACAGATACATCAAGCCCTGGAAAGCGGCGGAAAATGGTTGCTATGCGGTTCTTGTGTGACTCACGACGGCATCACCCTAGAGCGACCAATGGTGCCGCGGCTAACTGAAAAATTGCAGTTTGGAAAAAATACTGTGTCCAGCCCTTCGGTTTTGGCGGTACATCGTGATTGCGCTCCGCGATTCGATGAGAAGCTAACCTGGCTGATGGATGTGGACCTTTACAAGCGGCTTTGGGACTGCCATGGCGATCCAGTGATCCTACCAGATCCACTGGTGGTCAACCGTCTACATGAAGGCCAAGTCAGTGCCTCTGTCAGCAAGAAGCTGCGACGAAAGGAACTTCGCTATATGCGTTCCAAATTTTCCACTGTAACCAGCTTTCGCGGATGGCTGGAATACCAACGCCAGCGGCTCAAGGCTTTGTAGGTGGCTCTGCATTGCGAGCCAAGAGATCATGCAGGTAATCTTGGTCTTTTTTGAAATTTTGCGTCTTGTGCGAATTCATTTGAAAATGGCTAAGAAGCCCGGGGGCATACTGATTTTTTCGACCAGACAAAATGCTATACAATTTGATTGCCCGTTCAAATGCATGGCCAACGGGTTTATGGTTGCCCATATGCATGGCAAGCGGTGTGAACCAGCGCACAAAATCCTTCAACGTATTCCGGTGCATAGCCACATTATTAGTGGCAGGCCATTGTTTGTCGTCGGATCGTTTGAGATTCATTTTTAGCAGCGGTTTGATGTCGAACCCATAGACTGCCAAGCATGCCTCACGCAACGGTGCATAACCCATATTGTCTCGAATGAAATTGCGGTTTGTCATCTCTTCAGGGATGTATCCAAGAATGCCTTCGGGCTCGCGGTGCATCATTTCGGCGCTTTTAGTCGCAAAATCGGAAGAAATTACGACGTCATATTGGATCAGGGAGACAAAGTCTCCGATCAAAATATTGTTCCTAGCACAAGCATACCATGAGGTGAAGTCCACAAGGAACTTATGAGTTTCGATGTTGTCGATCAAATCGCGCGCAACAATGACATTTGTCAGGCTTTCTAGTTTGTCCACCGCTCCCATGCCAACAAAAACATAGGTTACTGGCACTTTTAGATTGTTGAATTTACCCGCAACTTCATATTTCAGAACAAGGTCCTGATCGTGGATGGTGACAATGATACCATAGTTAGGCTGTTGGCGCACTTGGATACTCCTTTTGCTACAGGACTCCCGCAAAGTGCAGGCTTTTCCATCGTTAAGATCCGACCGTTATATAGACCTGTCCGTCGTCAAATAAAATGGGACATCAGTGGACCTGTCACGCTTTTGTTCCGTAAGCGCCACGAACACCTTTCAATTACCCACAAGTCGGTGGGGCCTCGGGATTTGCAGCATTGAATCCGTCGACGAGGTCCGCCAATCGCGAGAAGCCTCGCCAAATGACGGTTGCGCCTGGCGGCGCATCGTTTTTGCGATTGAGGTAGCCTCCGAGGCGGGCGACTGCGGTTATGTAGAAGTGTAAGCGTTGCCTCGATCACACGTCGGCTTTGTAATTCCAAGGCAGGAGTTGTTCGATCTGGGCCTGTTTGTGACCGTTCGCGATTGCCGTAAGGGTTTTGGTCAGCCAGGCGTGGGGTTCGACGC
>JALSZZ010000262.1 GCA_027075825.1 Mariprofundaceae bacterium
GCAGGCGGGTGATTAACGACCACCGCAGATGATGTTGCCTCGCATGATGAATGCAGGCTTCGGGATTCGGTTCGCGGTCTGGAGACCGCTCCTACAGCGTGCGATCTCCCCTGTAGGAGCGGTCTCCAGACCCCGAATCACCACGCCCGGAAATGTTCATCGCAGGCGGGTGATTAACGGGCATCGCAGATGATGTCGCCTCGCATGATGAATGCAGATTCCGGGGTTCGGTTCGCGGTCTGGAGACCGCTCCTACATTGGAGTTCCGTTGTGATTGCGACTCCGTTCACGGTCTGCAGACCCCGAATCACCATCGCTACTTGCATACCCATCAGCGGATTATAGTGTTTCTGTGAGCCTCAACTTACCGACTCTGTATATCGACAACACAGGAGAGTATAACATGCGCACCAGAGCCAAAACAATTTCCACCACCATTGGTCTTGTACTGACCATTATGTTACTTGGTGGTTGCAGTACAACCGGCGAACTGAAAATGCAGGAATCCGTTAAAGACAAAGCGGTTCGCGGGGAAGCTGTCTTCCTGCAGGTCACCGCAGTCAATCCAGGCGACAATAACACGGCAATCCAGCTTAAGGGGCAGCTTGCTTCCTATCTTCTTGGCGCTGGTTTTTTCAATAAAATTGCCCGGGCCAAAGATGAACATGCTGATTACACCATCACCGTCAACCTGACGGAAATTGAGAGCGTCTCAGGCGTTGCCAGAGTCATGCTTGGTGTATTCGCAGGCAGAAACAAGGTAGCCGGGGATGTTACGGTTGTTGATGCTCAGTCGAAACAAACGGTCAGAGCATTTTCATTCAGCGGTGAGTCCGCATCCCACCCTTTTTCAGGAAAGTCTGATTTAAGTGATGCCATCAACAAAGCTGTGGAAGAAATTGCCAAAGGCCTGAAGTAGCACCTGCAAAACGTGACAAACAGGGCGCATTATGGGCTGACATCAGCTCACAATGCGCCGGAGCAACTGGAGCCCTGACCAGCGGTACAGCCATAACAATGATTAAGCACGGCAATAGGCGCGCCGTCAAGCTGACCGGGGACGAGCGCGGAAATATGGGTACGACGACCACCCAGCGGCAGTTCCAGCATCTGGTTGAAATCGCAGTCGTGCACATAGCCTTGCCAGTCGATACTGATCAGTGAACGACACATCACCTGCTGACAATTGGCATCGCTGTAGGCTGCGCGCAACAATTGCATATAGTCATCAAACTGCTGATGCGAGATCAGCCAGCTACCGAAGCGCTTAATGGGCATATTGGTGATGGTAAACAGGCGGGTAAAAACAATGCCATATTGCGCTGCCAGACGGGCTTTGTAATCAGCCTCCAGTTGTTGCTGCGGCGGCGGCAGAAAAGCACCTGTCGGGTTATACACCAGATTCAGCGGCAGCACCGGATCGCGACCATAGCCAAGTGTGTTAAGCTGACGAATCCCCGCAATACTACGCTGAAAGACACCATCACCTCGCTGGCCATCGACGTTTTCTTCCAGATAACAGGGCAGTGAAGCAACAACCTGCACCTGGTGTTCGGCCAGAAAATCCGCCAGCCCCTGTTGCCCTTCCTCACTGAGAATCGTCAGATTACAGCGATCAATCACCGTCACGCCCATCACGCTGGCCTGCTCCACGATAGTACGAAAACGCGGATGCATTTCCGGCGCACCGCCGGTCAGATCGAGCGTACGAACACCGCTTTGCTGCAAAAATGCCAGCACTGCTTCGATGGTGTTATCATCCATCATCTCGGTACGTGTTGGCCCGGCATTGACATGGCAATGAATACACCGCTGATTACAGCGGTAACCAAGATTGACCTGTACGATTTGCAGGCTGTCGCGGTGCAAAGCAGGAAAATCGCAGGGCTGTAAACGGGGAAGGCAATCATGCATGGTTCAACTCCTTAAAAGCATCTGTCGGTACGACCGCCGCAAACTTACGCTGCAATGATATGCCGAATCACAAACTGAACAGCCTGTCCACCGCGCCAGCTATCCGGCTCCAGCGTACCAAGCAGCGAAACCGTGCCACCCTGTGCCAGCACCGGCGCATAACGACCGGCCTGAAACATCACGGCAGCGACGCTGTGCGCATCCTGCTGCAGGTGCAAACGAAGCACACCGCCGCGCAACAAGCGACTCTCTGTGATCCGGACGCAGCGCAGCAACCACAGACAGTCCGGGTTACCACGACCAATGGGCGCAAAACGCTGTAAGCGCCCGGCCAGGCCATGATGCATGGCGCTGATCCGCATCTCACCATCCACCGGCAAGCCGTTTTCAATCCCTTTCCCGG
>JALSZZ010000263.1:0-626 GCA_027075825.1 Mariprofundaceae bacterium
ACCCCGCCTTGATCGATGGCGAAGAGGGTGAACTGCCGGGAGATGCCAATGGCGTGACCGCCGCGCTGGTATTCAAGACCATTGCCGATCCCTATGTTGGACGAATCACCCTGTTTCGCGTTTTCAACGGCACCTTGAAGTCTGATTCGCGTATGTATAACGTGAACAAAGGGGCCGAAGAGCGCATGGGGCACATTTTCGCCTTGAGAGGCAAAGAGCAATTGCCCGTCAAAGAGGTGCCAGCTGGAGATATCGCCGCGGCCGCCAAACTCAACGTGACCGCCACAGGGGACACCCTGGTCGAGAAAGGGACCAACATTGTCATTCCACCGCCCAAATTCCCCAACCCGCTTTACGCCGTCGCCATCAAACCGGTCTCTCAGGCTGATAGCGCCAAGATCAGCAACGCGCTCAACCGCCTGGTCGAAGAGGACCCCACGCTGAAATGGTACAATGACACCTCCATCCGCCAGCTTATCCTGTCGGGCATGGGCGACGTTCATATCACCATTGCCGTGAATCGTCTGAAAGGGAAATTCGGCGTCAATGTCACCACCGAAATGCCCAAAGTGCCCTATCGCGAAACCGTTTCTCGCACCGCGACGGCTGCATACCGCCATAAGAAA
>JALSZZ010000263.1:636-2312 GCA_027075825.1 Mariprofundaceae bacterium
CGTGGAGCCCGGCTCCGAAGAACAAGACCTGGTGTATGAATGGGAGGTTTTCGGCGGCGCCATCTCCTCAACCTTCATGCCCTCCATTGAAAAGGGCATCCGCCAGGTGATGAAAGAAGGCGTCCTGGCAGGGTATCCAGTGGTTAAGGTCAAAGTCGCCGTTTACGATGGTAAGGAACATCCCGTGGACTCCAAGGATATCGCTTTCCAAATCGCTGGTCGTGAAGCCTTCAAGAAAGCTTTCCAGGATGCTGGCCCCATCTTCCTGGAGCCAATCTACCGGGTGGAAGTCATCGTTCCCGAAGAATATATGGGTGACATCCTGGGCGATCTCAACACCCGCCGGGCGCGAGTTTTGGGCATGGACACGGTCCGCGGAAAAAGTATCATCACCGCTGAAGTTCCCTATGCTGAACTGTTACGTTATGCCAACGATCTGCGCTCGATAACCCAGGGGCGAGGCATTTACAATATCGAATTCCTACGTTACGAACCGGTGCCGCAACACCTCTCGCAAAACATCATCGATGAAGCCAAGCGAGAGAAAGAAGAAAAATAACATTCCGCCGGAGGTCTTCGGACCTCCGGTTTTTTATTTGCGCAAAACATAGTATCATCTGGGCGAAAGAGCTATCTCATTCTCTCCGTACACGTTTCCCAAACCATCCACTCATGTTTCTTAACCGATTGAGGGTGTTATGAATTACGGCGCAATCGTAACCGACACATTCAAATTGATTTGGGAAGAGAAAAAATTGTGGGTCATTAGTGCAATCGGCTTGTCATGCTCGGCGTTACTCAGCATGATGTATATGGGAAGCGTCATGGGGTGGCAAATGAACATGATGGCCTCATTGCCCATGCTCTCCGGCGCCATCACCGAAAACGAGATGTTCGATTGGTTTAAACGATTTCTTCTCGGCTATATGCTGATGTTGAGTCTGTTCGGCGTGCTGGGCTTGCTGAGCTACATCATCAACCTCATCGCCCGCGGCGCCCTCATTGCCGAGGCAAGCATGGCGTGGAATGATGAACCGGTTGAGCTTGGACGCGGATTCAGGCAGGGTCTACGGAAGGCAGCCGCGTTTTTCCTGTTGGATATGCTTTGGATACTACCCTGGATCGTGGCCTTTTTCCTGGGCCTGCTATTTATTGGCGCCGTGATCGGCGTGTTCGTTGGTGGAACAGCCTCTATGAGTGGTACAGAAAGCCCGGGCTTTTTCTTCAGCCTGATCGGTAGCTTTTTTCTCATCTTCGGCATTATGCTTTGCCTGGGATTGATTTACGGCCTCTTCCGTGGCGTCTTTGCCCCGCTGATGTATCAAGCCTCGGCCGCAGGGGACAAACCTCTGGGAGATGCCATCCGAGAAGGCTGGGAACTGGCCCGCAACCATCTTGGCCCCATGATCATCGTGTTGCTGCTGCTTTGGGCGATTCAATTGGGGTTGAGTCTAGCCATACGCTTTTTCTCGTTACCCTTCACATGGATGATGATGGGGCCCTGGTTGGAGATGATGAACAACCTGGAACAAGGTGCATCGCCTGTCGACATAGCCCCCATGCATTGGCTGGTGATTTTTATCGCTTCAGTCGGAACAGGATTTCTTTTCTGGCTTTGGTACAGCCTTTCTCAAACCATCAGCCTGACATTGTATGCTCGCGTTTATCAGGAACTA
>JALSZZ010000264.1 GCA_027075825.1 Mariprofundaceae bacterium
CCCTGTCTTTGTTAAATAGCGCTGCTATTCGCCGCAAACAGGTCGTATATTTGACTCAATCCCGCTATTTCTCGTGACGATTGCCAAAGTCCGACAGACTCCTAGAGCAGCAGCGGGTAACCCTGGCGATGTAAAGGCGGTTGGCGCTGGTGTCTGTGAAATGCGCATCTTCGTGGGCAAAGGCTATCGGCTTTATTTCATCATGAAGGAAAGCCGGATCATCCTGCTGCTTTGTGGTGGCGACAAAAGCAGTCAGCCAAAAGATATTGAAAAGGCCAAAACAATAGCCAGCAAGTTGAGGTAACAGATGAAAACGCATCCATTCAATCCGGCATCTTTTCTCGAAACGGAAGAAGAAATAGCGCAATACCTGAATGAAGCCTATGCGGATGACAATCCGGAAGTGTTCATCATTGCCTTGGGCAACGTCGTCAAAGCGCGTGGGGTGGCTGAGATTTCCCGCAAGGCTGGATTGAACCGCGAAAACCTGTATCGCATTTTTTCGGGGCGCACACAGCCGCGCTGGGGAACGATTCACGCCCTTATTCATGCGCTTGGCCTGCGCCTGAATGCCACGCCGTGACTTGACCAATACCGGCAAAATCACTGCAACCCACCGGCAAAAAAGCCACAAGCACAAGCAGCAAGGCCAGACCAACCGCCAAAACCACCGCCAACGCATCGGCTGGCCTGATAAGCGGCGCTCATCATCATGGCGCGCACCTTGCAGGCATTGCCCGCCGGTGCGCCTTATCCAGTTGCATATAACATTCAGTTGGATTTTTTGTTATACATTGTTATAACTTCGCCATGCAAGTCATTTGTGATCTGTCTGCACCAGGGCACGCCGGAAATTGTCAGTATTGAAGAGGTGAAAAAACGCGATGAACGAACTTACTAGCGTCCAGATCATCGAGCAGAATGGCAAGCCTGCCTTTGCCGTTCTGCCGTGGCCGCTGCCACAGGCATGAAGCAGCCATCACTGGCGCGCATCGAAAAAGGCGAAGGCAAGCCACGCCGCAGCACCCTTGAGCGGCTCGCTGTCGCCATGCACCTGACCGTAGAACAGCTTTGCCTGGATAATGGCTAATCACCAACTGCCAGGCCTGTATCAAAATATTTGTCTTAGCATACGTCCTATACGCAGGGGCAGCCCTTGTGGCTGCCCTCTGAAGGGCAGCCACAAGGGCTGCCCCTGCATTTCTGTCTTCTGCCCTGTTGCAGACAAGCGCACCTGAAGGCGCACCTCCCAAAAATGTGGTGGAAGTGCGGCTTTAGCCGCGCCCTTTCTCTGTCCTCTGTCATCCGCCATGTTTCCGCCGCAGCTCTTCGATGATGGCATTAGCATCTGTGCCTGCCACATTGGTTTGCACATTCACCTGCGTCTGCGGTTTGCCGGATACGGCCTCCCGATTGCGCGCCGTGATCTTCGAATGGGCATCCAGCACGTCATTCTGCCAGTCGCCCGGCAGCCCTTCCACCGGCAGGAACGGGCGCGCCGGAATATTGCGTTCCGCATAGCCGAACTGATGCGTCGCTTCGTTGCCTCGCTCAGCTTCGCCCATTGCTCACCATATGGCGAGCGCGTATCGGCAAAGGTGCCGACCACCTGCGCCACCATGGCATGGCCGATGACCTCCCACATGCCCTGATCGTTCACCAGTTCGCCCATGTGCTGCAATTGCAAGGAGAGGATGTTTGCTAAAAATGGGAAGACCACGCATCAGATCAGACAGCAAAAAGCTACCTCCGCGCATGCACAAGAAGGGTGCGACCTTGTTACTACGTCACCTCCACCGGTGGCCAGCGGAAATGGGCATCATCAGGCAAGGATTACGCCAAAGCACTGAAGAAAGGGGCGCGAATGGAAGCCGCCAGCCTGCCGTCGTCCGGCGAAATGGAATCAGTCATCAGCATGCACTTGTTCAGTACCCGCACCGGCAAGCCACACACCACCAGCGGATTCGACAGCATCTGGCAGCGCGTCGTAAAAAATCCGGCCTGGAAAATCTTCACTTCCACGACATTCGTGCCAAATCCCTGACCGATGCCAGCCGCCTGCACGGCAAAGACCACCCCAGGCCATGGCAGGCCACGCATCCGTCGTCATGACCGAGCGCCAGATCAGGTCCCGCGACTACCAAACCGTCCAGCCGTTGCGCCAGAATTGTAGAAAACAGGCAAAATAATTGTAGAAGAAACAAAAAAGGGCTACACCATAACAGTGTAACCCATTGTTTTACATGGTTGGTCGTGTAGGCTCAGAACATACGAGCTGATAACAGGCAAACAACTGCTCTGTTTGCGCA
>JALSZZ010000265.1 GCA_027075825.1 Mariprofundaceae bacterium
ATATCGTCAGCATACCAGTGGTGACTTTCATCCGGCGCGCTCAGTGGTTCCAGTACACGCAACAAACGGTTGCGCTGGGCGGGATACTGCTGCGCTGCCTCAGCCAGCATGGTGCCAAGAACCGGCAGTTGCAGCATCCAGTACAGCAACAGCAGCATGCCACTGCTATCGCGCACGCCACTATGAAAGTAGCCCGATACCAGGATGATTGATAACACGGTACTTCCCAGCAACTGGACAAGCGTGCTTAATTCAAAACTGGCAAAAAAAGACTGGCCGGACTTCATCCACTGTACCAGGCGCTGATCATGCTTCATGCGCAGTGTTGCTTCGGCGCGGTGTGCCTGAATTGGAGTCAGTCCCAGCAGCGCATCGAGGTAAAAGCGACTTAATCCCCCCGTGTGGGTACGAAACTGCATGTCCTGTTCGCGCAGCAAAGGCTGCGTGACAAAAGCCAGTGTAATAATCAGCGTGGCACTGAGAATAATCAATCCTGTTCCTGCCGGATAAAGAACAATCAGCCCCACGCAGATAAAAACAATTTGCAGCAACAAACGCCAAAAGTTAATGGCCAAATCGGGAAGATTGCGAATATCGCGCAATTCAAAGGCACGCTGAATCATGTCTGAAGTCAGCCGACTGTGAAAATAGCCATCTTCCAGTTGCGGCAACTTTTCCAGAAGTTGTTGTCGCAGGCGAATCTCCAGCCGTCGCCCTGTTCGCCAGATTGCTATGGTCATTGGCCATTCCAGCAGCAGCAGGGAAAGAAAAAAGATAAAGACGAGCGCATAACCTTCTTCCTGCTGTGGCAGCAAATGGACTTTTTCGGCAATCTCCACCAAACCGCGCAAGACAATGACTTCAAGTGTGATGCCAATAGCGGCAAACAGCGCGCAGGCAGCCACCAGCGCTGGTGTAAGCAAACCATCAGCGCGCATGCCCGAAAACACCCGATGCAAAACGCTTTCCTGTTTTTCCTTCAGCGCATCGGCAACCTGATCCGGGAGTGGCTTGCTGTGTGTATCCTCTTGCAGGTTTTCTGATTTTTCAGGTGCATGTTGTTGCTCAATGCGTCCCGGAATATGCACAATCACAGCCGAGCGAAAAATCAACTGACTGCTATCCTGCGGTGCGGGATAAACCAGCCAGTAACAACCCGCAATGGAAGAAGGATGTTTGTAAAGCTGATTCACCAGTTTGCCCGCTTCGTTTCCTGTTGCGACAGCATTTGTTTTCAGCAGATCTTCCACCATGCGTACGGCGGCATCCAGTGTTGCCAGTGCAGACCAGTGTTCAGAGGCAGTCGCCGTTTCAATGCAGCCTTCCACCCAGGTTGTATCCTCACAGATGCGACGCAAACGATGGCGCAAGGGATCCAGGAATTCATCGCTACCACCCCATTGCAACCAGTCTTCCGGCGTGATTGACTGATGATGGGTATAAAGCATCGCCTTCAGTTCATCCAGACGCAGCCAGCGTCGCCCGCTTGCCGGATCCATGATCTGTGCCCAGCCAGAAATGATTTGCCACAGCACCACAACATGGGGTGCATCGTCAGGCAAGCGAACCAGCACCAGCGACGGCAATGTCGAAATATCGTTAAGAAAGAGGTGTTCCGCCGGAATCAATAGCTGGGCGGCATCAAAACCCATCTGAACGGCAATATCTTCCAGTGTATCGATGGATGTGCCATCGACATCTGTCTGACAAGCTTCGCGCAGGCGGGCATAGTTAAGTTTGCCACCAAAACCATCGAGCAACGATTTAAGCGCTGCCGGGCCACAGTCCATGGCAGATGTCTGAATAACCTGCGGAACAAAAAAGCTTCTTCTGGTTTGCATCAAGGGATTGAGTGATCAGATTTTGCGGTGACAACGTGGAAAAGAAATGCCGCAGGTGTTTCGCTGGCAACAGCAACTTCCACTTCGGGAGCTTGCGCATCGCTTCCGGGTGATAAAGCGTCATCTTTACGGACTTCCAGGTGAAGCGTGGCTGTTCTCTCTTTGCTGTTCACCTGATCCACTGTGGTGATGAACGGACGGTTGGGCAGGGTTTCATCGCCAGAGAAATAGAGCGCCGCTTGCTGACCTTTTTCGATGTGTGGCAAATCTGCTTTGCTGAAATGTGCGATAATGGTATAGCGCCGATAGGGGATGATATGCGATTGCTGATCGTCCAGACGCCAGACGGGTTGTGGCTCCAGTGTGATCGTGGATGATTCACTTTTCAGATAGTGATACACGGTTCCGTTAAAAAACCAGAGCAACCAGCACAGCATAATGATCAGGCCAGCAATCATGCCAAAACG
>JALSZZ010000266.1 GCA_027075825.1 Mariprofundaceae bacterium
CGCAGAGCTGGCCAGCATGGGGCTGGATGATATTCCTGATGTCGTACCTGACGATAAGGAAGAAATACCCGAAACAGCGCCTGCTGAAACGGTTGCCGGGACTCCGCCGGAAGATGAAGCATCGCTGACATTGACAACGCTGGAACTGCCTGATGTCGTGCCTGACGATAAGGAAGAAACATCCGAAACAGCGCCTGCTGAGGCGGTTGCCGGGACTCCGCCGGAAGATGAAGCATCGCTGACATTGACAACGCTGGAACTGCCTGAAGATGTTGCGGCGGCAACGTTGGCAACAGATACTGAACCACCTGCCAAAAAGGCGAAACCGGACAGGCAGAAAAAGCCTTCCCGACGAAAAAAAACCAACGAAAAAAAAGCCTCAGCAGCGCCTGTGGTGTTCACCCTGCCTGCCATGACGCTGTTTCACCCGGTTGACGCAACACAGGAAGAATACACGGAAGAGGAACTGGCAGCCATGGCTGCCTTGCTGGAAGAAAAACTGCGTGATTACAAGGTTGAAGGCGTGGTACAATGCGTTAAACCCGGGCCGGTGGTCACACAGTTTGAGTATCAGCCTGCGCCAGGCACCAAGGTATCCCGCATTATCGGCCTGCAGGATGATCTGGCACGCAGTATGGCAGCAATCAGCGTGCGCGTGGCGGGTAATATTCCCGGCAAGAATGTGATTGGCATTGAACTGCCCAACAAGAAACGGCAAACGGTCAGCCTGCATCAGGTGCTCAGCAGTGATGCTTTCCAGGTGGATGACAAATTATTGCCTATGGCGCTGGGTGTGGATATTGCCGGTCGTCCCGTGGTGACTGATCTGGCCAGTATGCCGCATTTACTGGTGGCAGGCACCACAGGTTCGGGTAAATCCGTGTCGATCAATACCATGATCTGCTCCATGCTGATGAAGCACACGCCGGATACCTTGCGCATGATCATGGTGGATCCCAAAATGCTGGAATTGTCCATGTATAATGATATTCCGCATTTGCTGGTACCGGTGGTTACCAACCCGAAAAAGGCAGCGCGGGCGCTGGACTGGGCGGTTTTTGAAATGGAGCGGCGCTATCAGCTGATGTCGGATGCCAGGGTGCGCAATCTGAATGGCTACAATCAGCTGGCCATGGAAAACGCAGGCATGGATCGCCTGCCCATGATCGTCATTGTCATTGACGAACTGGCCGATTTGATGATGGTAGCGGGCAAGGATGTGGAACAATCCATTTGCCGTCTGGCGCAAAAAGCGAGAGCAGCCGGACTGCATCTGATTCTGGCAACCCAGCGCCCCAGTGTGGATGTGATTACCGGGCTGATCAAGGCCAATTTGCCCAGTCGGCTGGCCTTTCGCGTTTCATCACGCGTCGATGCGCGCACCATCCTTGACCAGATGGGGGCGGAGCAATTACTCGGCCAGGGCGATGCCTTGCTGATGACCGGCGGCTGCAACATGTCTCGCGTGCATGGGGCGTTTGTCTCGGATGCTGAGGTGCAGACATTAACCGATTATTTGCGCAGCCAGGGCACGCCGGATTATCATGAAGAAGTCTTTGAAGCCCCCAAAGGCGACGGCGCAGACGTGGATGCCGATAAACACAGGGATGAGAGGTTTGATGAAGCAGTGGCGCTAGTGATTGAAAAGGGACAATGCTCAGTGTCGATGATTCAGCGACATATGCGCATTGGCTATAACCGCGCCGGGCGCATTGTCGATATGATGGAGCGCGAAGGGATTGTTTCCGCGCCGGGCACCGGGGGGATGCGTCAGGTGTTGGCGCGCAGCCTGAAGGGAGAGGATGAATGAAACGGATACGGGCATTGCAAGTAGCTGCGTGGTTGTGCTGCTTCATGCCACTGATGGCATGGGCAGAACTGCCCGAAGGCCTGCAGCAAGGACTGGAACAACTGGCCACGACGGATGGTTTTCGCTGCGATTTTCGCCAGAAACTGACCTTTCAGGAAGGCGATGAACAGGTATTTGATGGCACGCTGGCCGTAGCCAGACCGGGCAAGTTTCGCTGGGAATATTTACAACCTTACAAACAGCTATACATCAGTAATGGCGATGGCATCTGGCTGTATGAACCTGATTTAATGCAGGCACAGTGGCTTTCCGGACTGGATACCGTTGATCCGGTGGTGATGCGCCTGCTCAATGGCAATGTGAAGGCTGAAGAAATTACCTTGTTGGGCACGCCAGGTGAGAAGTTCACCTACCATATCCGCATTGGCAATGGTCAGGATATTTGGCTACATTTATCCGACGGCATGCCCGCCTGGATCG
>JALSZZ010000267.1 GCA_027075825.1 Mariprofundaceae bacterium
TAAGGCACGGGCATTATTACTATTCCGTCAGCGCCGCTATGCGTACCGGTGCGGGTGGGTGCGAATCATGCCAGGCAGAATACCAGGGATCCGGTGTCAATGTGGCTGCGTTATCACGGTAAAGTTTGACAAGCGCATCCATCAGGACGTTTGCGCTGCTATGCCTGACCGCATAACGATCAGCCTCGAATTCGTGACGACGGGAAAAATGATGACTTAATGGCGGCAGCCAAAACGTCAGCACCGGCAACACCAGTATAAACAACAGCAGGGCCATGGCATCAGAGGCATGATCAACACCCAGCCCCTGATAAAACCAGGACTGACCGGCAAGCCAGCCAAGCAGGGCAAAGCCCAGCAGTGAAAACACAGACATGGCGATCATGCGCTGGCGAACATGGCCGTGGTGAAAATGGCCCAGCTCATGCGCCAGCACGGCTTCCATTTCTTCCAGCGTCAGCTTTTCCAGCAGGGTATCAAAAAAAACGATGCGCTTGTTGTTGCCAAAACCGGTAAAATAGGCGTTGCCATGCGCTGAACGCCGCGAGCCATCCATCACAAACAAGCCATCACAGGTAAAGCCACAGCGTTCAAGCAAAGCTTCGATGCGCTGTCTCTCCTCGCCCTCAGGCAATGGCTCGAAGCGATTAAACAAGGGCGCAATCCAGTTGGGGAAGGCCCACATCATCAACAGCGAAAATCCCGTCCAGACAGCCCAGCCATACAGCCACCACCATGACCCGGCCTGCGCCATCAGCCACAACAACAGCAGGATCAGCGGTGTGCCAATCACCAGCAGTAACAACCATTGCCTGAACTGATCGGCAAGAAATAATCCGGGTGTGCTTTTGTTAAAGCCAAAGCGCGCTTCCAGAACAAAGGTTTTCCAGGCATCCAGCGGCATGGTCAGCAATCCGGCAAGGGAAAAGAACAACAATATGGTCACCGTGCCACTGATCAATGGCGACAACTGCCATTGACGCACCCATTCATCCAGAGTATTCAGACCTCCCCCCAGCGTCCACAGCAACAACAACACAACGCTCCACCATTGTTCATAACGACCGTGGGCAAGTTTGGCCAGGGTATAGTCAGCGGCTTTCTGATGCGCAGCCAGATCAATGACTGCTGCAAAACGCTCAGGTACATGATCGCGGTGACTGATCACGCTGGCTGCCTGCCGACGATCCAGCCACCACTGCACGGCACTGTCTGCAACAACACCGCCAAGAAATATGATTGTCCACAGCATCATGATTTATTCAGAGCATACCATCAGGCTGTAACACATGTCTGGCCACAGTTCAGGACGCTTTGTCATTATGAAGACGCAGAAACACCCGCTCAACAACAGCCTCTTTTTTTTCGTCATAAAAGCCCAGTACCAGCCGGTCTGCCGCCGCATCGTAGTTTACCTGCGCCGGACGCGCCCAACGATCACCGAAGCTTAACACTACGCCATCAGTCACCGCCTCAAGATGCGTCAACAACTTCAGCGGCGGATTGTTCTCAGGCAACACCACTTTAACTGTTTCATCTTCATAAAAGGTCAGCCTGTTGGCAGCCATGCCCTCTTCCTGCCACTGCCCCTGCAATTGTTGCAACAACGTTTCCGGCACCACCAGTTGCGCCTGCTGCAAACAGCCGGACAGCAACGGGCCGGCCATCAGCCATATCATCAGCCAAAGTTTCAACCTGCACATCAGACACCTCATCGCTTAAGCATATGTCCAACAATCAGCAAATCCTTTTGATTCAGCTGTTGGTAAAGGGTAAGTGTTTCATGAAGCTGTCCCTTTTCAAAGCGCAGCCGATAGCGATAAATATAAAAATCACCAGAGAACCTGGCATCCACCTGACTGGAAATTTGCGATACCTGCAATAATGTCCCCAGTTTTTCATGATATTGCCGGAGTTTCTGCCCCCAGGCTTCCCTGCCTTTAGAGGCAAGAAATGCCGGATCATACAAATCCAGCATTGCATCAAAATTATTCGCCTGCCAGGCCTGATGGAAGGCATTCACCTGCTGCTCAGCCTTATCCGTCCCCACTGGCGTGGTACAGCCAGACAGCGCCAATGCCAACATTATTCCCATCATCAATCGCTTCATGACACACCTGCACCCATCAAAAAAAAGCCGCGCTATAACAGCACGGCTTTCAAAAAAAATCAAACTCTGTTATTCCGCTACAGCGACTTCTGAACCTTCAACAAATTCAATAACAGCCATGGGCGCAGCATCGCCAACGCGAAAACCTGTTTTGGTGATCCGTGTATAGCCGCCCTGAC
>JALSZZ010000268.1:0-915 GCA_027075825.1 Mariprofundaceae bacterium
ATGTTAATGCAGGCAAAAGCGATTGAACAAAAGCTGATAGCAATTTTTACTGAAAATGCTTTTGCAGACAGCGAAGATGACGATGTGGACAGCCAGCTTTATAGCGGTAGCTTTTTTCGTCCGCAGGATAAAAACCTGATGGCACAAGTGCTGGAAACACCGGCGGAAGAACTGGTAGGCTATATGCCGCCATTCAAGGACTCGCGTTTGCCGGAAATGTTGTTTCGTTTTCGTGCCAGAAATTATCCCGAGACTTTAACTGCCGCAGAACAACAGCAATGGCAGGATTATTGCCGCGATAAATTACAGCATAATCCGTATTTTAACCTGAAAGACTTTGATGCCCAGTTACAGCAAAAAAAGCAGGAAAACCCGGAGCAAATGGAAATTCTGCAACAATTACAACAATGGCGCCAGGAATTGGCAGAAGCTTTGGGAATTAACCGTCAATAGTGCGGAAGTTTTTAGCCAATGTTGTATAATTGTAACTATATCAGTGTGTTTTTGTTGCATGCCGTTGCTTTATAAGGACGCTGTGAATACATCCCGGTACGCTCTGCCTCCGCATCCCTGCTACGGAAGCCTTATAAAGCAACAACTTGCAACTTTACAGCAGAAGCCCTTTAAGGGTGAGGCTCAGGGATGAGCCGAATAAAATAATGCCGTAATTGGACTGCGCAGTAGTTGTACATTTGTCTTTAATATAGTCAAGAAAAAATAAATCATTATGGGGGCTTATATGTCTTTAAGATTAAGCACAATAACCGGGCTGGTTATTCTGGCGGCTGTTTATCGAATTTTGCCGCATCCGGTTAATTTTTCGCCGGTTTTGGCATTAGCGCTTTTTTCCGGTTGTTACCTGTCGGATAAAAAGCTGGCTTTATTGCTGCCGTTTTTAGCTATGCTGTTAAGTGA
>JALSZZ010000268.1:925-2287 GCA_027075825.1 Mariprofundaceae bacterium
TTTTTGTTTATGGCGCATTTGCTCTGGCGTTTGCTTGTGGCATGCTGCTTAAAAAATACTTTTCGGTTGCCGCTATTGTTCTTGCCTCATTGATGGGCAGCTTTTCATTTTATTTGATTACCAATTTTGGTGTTTGGCTAATGGGTAACTATTACCCTAAAAATGCGGCCGGTTTACTGGAATCTTATATTGCCGGTTTGCCTTTTTTGCAAAACGCCATTTTGGGTGACTTGTTTTTTAGCGGTGTCATGTTTGGTGCTGTCTGGTTATTGTTTGACAAGTCCAGACCCTTGCTGCCATCACACTAATTGACAGCAAGGGTTCGACGCACAAGCCCTGTTTTTTTTGCTGTTAATCAATTAATTCCAATCTTTTATCATTAAATCAAAATTATGCGCTCTGCCGTCGAACCCTTGCTTGATCTGTTTATTGCCTGCCCAAGACATTTGGAAGATGTCTTGTTCTGGGAGTTAAAGCAACTGGGTATTCATGCAAAAACAGCAACTGCCGGGGTGTCCTGTCAGGCAAGCTGGCAACAGGCATATCAAATTATTCTGCATACCCGGGTTGCCAGTCGGGTTTTGTGGAATCGGCTTAAATTTCCCTTAAAACAGTCACAGGATTTATATAACCAGGCAAGGCGCATTGCCTGGCACCAGCTTTTTGATGTTGATAAAAGCTTTGTTATCAGTACCCAGGGGCAGCATGCCGCATTCAAAAATTCCATGTATGCCGCCATGTTGCTAAAAGATGCGGTTGTTGATGATTTTCGGGAAAAGCTGCAACAACGCCCGAGTATCAGTAAAAGCAATGCGGATATTTATCTGCATTTAAGCTTGCAAAAAAAGCAGGGTGTGATTTCAATTGATTTGAGTGGGCAAAGCTTGCATCAGCGCGGCTATCGTCAGGCACATGTTGCTGCTCCGATCAAGGAAAATCTGGCAGCGGCATTGTTATATAAAAACCATTGGCAGGAACTGGCGGCAAAAAACAAGGACTTTGTCGATTTGTTTTGTGGCTCCGGCACACTGGTTATTGAAGCTGCTTTAATGGCAAAAAATATCGCGCCCGGCTTGTTGCGCCAGCATTACAGTTTTCAGCATTTGGCAAATTTTCAGCCCGCTCTTTGGCAAACACTGCAACAACAGGCAAAAGCACAGATCAAGCAACAGGCTGGCAGCCGTTTTTACGCACAGGATAAGGATGCCGCAGCCATAGCTGCCGCTCGGCAAAATGCCAGTAAAGCGGGAGTTGATGATTTAATTGAATTCAGGCAACAAGATGCCTTGCATTGGCAAACAAAACAACACCAGGGCATTAAACCCGGTTTGTTTATGTCAAATCCGCCTTATGGGGAAAGAT
>JALSZZ010000269.1 GCA_027075825.1 Mariprofundaceae bacterium
CATATCCTCTTGGTTTGTGGGTAAAATGTCAACACCCTGTCCCATCATGAGTTCAGGTGGGTTCATGAGGTTTGGATTGGGCGGCATCGCTGCTTGATTGGGCTTCATGGACTCCATTTTAGCTTCACGCAACAATTCGACGGCTTTAACCTGTGTCAATTCATCCGCGCCGGTGGCATCCAGCAGCTTCAACAACTCGATTTCAATCTTGTCCTCGTCATTATCCAGTTGTCCTTCCACTTTCAGCCGTTCGGTTTCAGCCTTGTACATGGCAATCTGGTCTTTCTGGTTCGCCAACGCCTGCATCACGGCTTTCTGGATTTCCTGCTGCATCTGCTCAGGTGTAATCGGCGGATTGCTGATACGGTCGGCAATTTCATCCGCACCCGGCCAGTCCAGATTACGAGCGATAATATCCAGAATCCGGTCAGCCAGTTGCGGCGCATACTGAATCAGCTCCATCATGGATTCGGACGCCATTTGACGTTGGGTGGTGTAACTGGCCCCCACATCCACGGCATAATCATACTTTCCGGCAGTCAAATCATAGATTTTCACGGGTTTTCCAGTTTCCTTGTCAATAATGGTTTCATTCAGCTTAATCGGTTCGTCTTCTTCCTTGCCCTTCACCTCATCATATTTTCGGATTCGCACCACTCTGGCCGTATCATATACGCGAGGAATCATGTCCCCCAGTATCCGGTAAATATGCAATAATGACTTCGCCCGGTTATCATGAAAGTGGAATGTCCCCACATCGCCTTCCATCTTGCGGGCGTTAATCGCCTTGCCGCTTCGCTCATTGCTGGGCGCGCCCAATGAGGCTTTGTACATACCAGAGGCGGCATCAATATCCTGGTCAGCCAGCATGGATTCCTGTAACCACCCGGCAGAAGGCTGGGGCGGCATCTGCCGCTGTGGTGGCGGCACCCCTGGAACGTGTTTATACGGCAACACAGAATAATTTTCCTTGTTCGCGTTCTCCCACAAATTCTTATAGTCGCCCAGTTGTTTTTCTTCCATGATATACGGGGCTTTCGGGGTTAGCGCCACCTGCTCCACACTGGCGGTGCGGGTGTAATTGTAAATCCGCTGCGGGTCTTTGGCATAGCGAATCAACCCACGGCGAATAATCTTGCCGTCCACACACAATTCCATGCCATAGAACGGGATAATCGGGATAAAACGGGACGGAAAACGCTTATGCTCATAGATTTTGGTCGCGCTCATCTTGTACCATTCACAGCGCGGCATTATCACGGTGCGTTCACGTTCGGGATTGACCCCCTTCTTCAATAATTCATCACGAATATCCTTGCCCGGTTCGGCCACACGAATCGTTTCACCATTTACCAGCCAAAGCAAAACGTCTTCATCCACCAGCCGAAAATACTCAGCAATTCTGACCTTGTTTTCTTCCTGCCAGTATTGAAATTCATCGCCCTTGCCGAAATTCCAGTCTGAATCAGGATATTCGTCCTTGTCAACCATTGAAGAAATAAACCCCCATCTTGCATCTTCTTTGACCGCACCCTCGGCATTGGGGTCAAGACGCACCCGAAATGGATTGATAATCCGTTTGATGCGAATATCCATATCGAACGTATCATCATCAGCGTATTCCGTGATAATCCGGGAATAACCGAATCCATGTCCCACTGCATGGTCGAATGCCGTGTCGTAGGCGCTTTTGGCATCTGATCGGTATTCAATTTCCTTGATTAACCCGCTCATGACCTGCGCCAAATCGTATTGACCAAATGAATTGGCATTGGACATATCCCTTACCACCACGCCCATGCGATTCATGCGCTGGTCGCCCGTAACTTGTGAGATACGCTGTTCCAGCTTGTTCACGGTCAAACAAGGGCGCCCCTGTGCGGTGCGTTCTACCAAATCGCGGTCATCCCACATATCATTGTTGCGGAATTTCACATCATCCAACGCTTGCTCAATGTTCTCGGATTCGGCTTCTTCCGCCAACTGATAGCGTTTTAATGCTTCATTCAGAATGTCTTGTTCTTCTTTTTTACTGAGTTTTTTCATTACATTGCCATCCATCCGCCGCTGTGCTGTGCATTACTATACAGAGTTATAGGAACGTGATTGAGTTCAACAAAATGCCGCACGCTCATCACAGCATACCGGCAGGCGGAGATAAAGTCATCATCACGGTCAACCACCTTGCCATTTCGCATGTGGTAACTGCGATATTCTTCAAAGAAATCGGTCACGGTGGAAAACACTTTCAGTCGCCCATCATGTAGTCTGGTACTCATTTCAGT
>JALSZZ010000270.1 GCA_027075825.1 Mariprofundaceae bacterium
GCTTCACTTCGTACTTGGTCATCGTGGCGTCTCCTCCTTCGGATTGCAGTCTTTCGCAACTCAACCCTACGGAATCGAGACCCACGATGGCCTCTCACAATTTACAGCACTTTATGGACGCCACCGCCCCTGTTTTTCATGGCTAAGCTGGAGAGCGAGAAGGAGGGACTCATGGTACTCACGTCTTTTGTCATAGACCGATTCTGAAAATGAAATACACACCTGCCGACGCAAAGCCGATGGTGGTGCCTTCATGCTGCAATGAGGAAAAGAAGAACGCCAATGATCAGTGTTAGCAGCGCTGTCCTCTGTCAGGGCAAAATCGTTCCCGTCACTGTCGAAGTGGCCTTCGCACGAGGTTTGCCGGCATGGAATGCGACCGGGTTGTTCGAAACTCCCGCCAGAGCCCTGAAGGAACGCGTTCGGAAAGCCTTCGAGAAGGCCGGCATGGAGTTTCCCCTACGCCACATTGCGGTGAAGGTGAAGGGTTCGTGCGCAGGGGCCGATGAGTCGCCGGCCGATCTTGCTGTTGCGGTTGCCCTGGCGCTGGCCAGTAGCCCTCGGAGCGGTGACAGGCAAGGGAAGATTTTTGCAGCCGGCAAAATTGGCCCGAATGGGGAACTGCTTCATAAAACCGGCCTGCGGGAAATCATTCATCTCGCACCAACGGACTGCCGGTTCGTCATCGTTCCTTCCACCGATGGGGAAGACAGGCTGGGGGATATCAGTGGCATTCCCGTCAGGAGCATCCGGAAGCTCGGAGAAATCGTCCCGTTCCTTGTCCGGGAACCGCAGACATGAAGGACGGCTGCCGGCAGAGTTTATCGATTTTCGATAAACTGGCTAATTTTGATATAAGTCCACTGCTTTATTGTCCCTCCGCCACCACGAGAAGCCCTTCAAATGCCGCTTTGACAGAGAATCTTACGAGTTTACAGGCGCATACCAATGATCCAGAAGCAACTCTTGTTGGTCAACGCACAAGTTTAAATTCGCCTGTTTCGCTAAATTGGCCTTCAGGGGTATACGCTGCCTGACTTTTTTCGCCAGTTCGAAGAAGCCTTTCTCAGTCTCTACGTCACAGACAATATGATCGGCGATTACCATGATCAACGCAGAAACAATATCAAGCTGCGGTGTTGGCAAATGAATATGGTGCAGAGTTGATGGTGGATGATTACCATAAAGTTCAAGTCCAACCATATCGAGTTTGTCGGTCAATACTTTCTCATGCCTCTGAGCATGAAATACAGGATGGGCTCTTTGGGTGTCCAGCGCCATGTCAAAATGATATCCGTCAATGGATTCCACAAACTGGGGTTCTTCGGATTTTTTAAGGGCAAAATACCCGATACGCGTACAATAGGATAATAGCTCAATTCTGTCAGCCTCATCAATTGAGCAAGTAAAATGTCCGTCTATCAATATATGGCATTTCTTTTTCGAACTACTGGCTTTATAAGGCCAGTTTTTCAAGGCGATGGGCTGACTAAGATCTACACGGTAAGCCCCACCCTCCGTTGAGAACTTAACTTCTGGCCACTTCTTCAACCCATACGCACGGTTGGTTCTTCTGAAAAAATTAATTAACAATTTCCGAGTGTTATCCCACTCGATCCTAATCCTCTTTTCTATCTGTGAAAAATTATTGCTCATATCCCGAGAATAGGTGCAATTTCTTCGTACTTTTCCCTTGCCACCCGAGCCAAATCAGCCCCAGATGGGATCCAACTCAGGCTACCTATGGAGTCCTCTTTTGAGATAGGTTGATCAGAAAAAATATCGTAATAACCGGCTGGTGATTCGCCCGATACATGGGATTTAGCGTGTGCGACCGATTCGGCATCAATGCCCTTTGCTTTCAGGATTTCGTCCCTGCCTCCATGTTCGATAAGCAGGTCATCCAGCAACGGACGCCACCAATATCTATGGCTCTTTGAAAACGGCCCCTCGTACCTAGCCTCATCAAAACATCGCAAGACCTCGTCTTTCTTGAAGTCTTTGGTGTCGATATCCAGATAGGAGGCAGCAGCAATTTCGTTGAGAATAAGCCCCGGAAAACGCAGGATGAAATTATGCAACCAGTATCCTAGCATGTAAGGGATGCGTCGCTTCAAGTCATTCCGTGCCTGTTCCGACACCTGCTCTTCACCTTCTTGCGATCTATCTTCCATGAGCTTCCGAACGATGAGCATATCATTAAGAAACGGAATCCCTTCCGAATAGGCCGCGAAAAAGTCTTCCAATGCAGGCTTTCCGAGAATATGGCTCAGTACGGCAGGCGCCCCTTTCTTTCTGACCGGATCCTCCAATGTCTGATAGCTGCTTGCGATCTGTCTGAAGCCTTCCAAGATGTCAAGCGCCTCCATGCCAAAGCGCAGGCTCTCGTTTTCCGCTTCGGAGGGCGCCTTCAGATCGATGGAATAAACCCTGGCATTGAGCTCCCAGAGGGCGTCGATACGCAGCGACGAGTCGGACGGCTGCCTGTGGTAACGGCACACCGGTATCGCCAGCGTATGGGCCGCAGCGGTAATAGATGATTCGGAGACCGCTGGATTCATCAGGTTGGAGAGGTCATGATCGACGATTATAAGCGCCACATTTGGAAAATTGGCCCTAATACCCTCAGCCAAAGCCATTTCATTGGAGGTGCTTTTATCCACTACCAACCTACTAACATTTTCTTGGTCAATAACCGACAACCCAACTGATAGCCCAGCCGCATTTTTTTTTGCTTCATTAATCTGATCGCGTATTCTTTTCCGCATCTTCTGCTGGTCTTCGATCAACAGTATTTCAATTTCGTCCATAACGAGTCTTCCTTGGAAAAGTAGCCTTGAAGCAGGTTTTGAATCCGTTAGATGGGGATATCAGCTCTATTTTGCCATTGTTGGTTTCCATTACCCGTTTGACAAGCGGCAATCCAAGCCCCATGCCGGACCCCAGCGGGTTGTCGATAGATGAGGTAGTCGTGAACAATGGATCCCAAATGCGGTTCTTCGCCTTTTCGGGAATGCCCACTCCATTGTCACAAACCGTAAGATGATGGTGGCCGGCATCGGTCCATGCACAAATGCGGATTACGGGATCATCACAGTTCGGGGCGGCGATCAAGGCTTTGAGAGCATTGCTGAACAGGTTGAGTACAATCCCCTCATACATTGCGATGGGCACGGCGGGCATCAGCACCTTGTCGTCCACATCGATATGCACCTTATACCCCCGCTCCTTCACATAGTATTGTAGCGGCTTTATGGCATGGCGGATTCTGGGCTTGGCACGCAGCTCCGGGTTTACCGGCGTGTTTATGCCCTTTATAAACAGCTGTGTATATTCTACGTGCTCACTGATTCGTTTTATGTTGTTGCGAATATTCGCAGCAGCCTTACCGAATCTTGCATCCTGTTCGGAGAACTGGTCTAACAATGCGGTGATTTGTTCTATCTCGTACAGGGCGCTTTGGTGCTCGTGCGTCATAAAACCAGCCAGCACACCAAGAAACCCCATCAGTTCAAGGCCCTGCCTGGATCTTCGGTCATACTCTTCCAAGTCACGGATGTCATGGTAAAAAGTCTCATATTGGGTGATGATGCGCTTCTTGTCCGACTCGGCCAGGGTTGTGCTTCTTTGAATCTGATCGATGGCCTGCTTCAGCTCGCGCTTCAGTTCCTCCCTCTTTCTTTTACGCTCTTCTTCCTCCAACCGAAGCTGGATTTTTTTATCCTCGTCAGTCAAAAACTCAATCGCAAACCGAATAATACCCCTGAGTCTGCGAAAGGCCTTGTTTTCGATGAAACCTTGCCGGTCCATTGATGGCACAAGTTCATGCTGTGTATCTCCGCC
The DNA here is from genome assembly GCA_027075825.1 of Mariprofundaceae bacterium. GTDB lineage: Bacteria > Pseudomonadota > Zetaproteobacteria > Mariprofundales > Mariprofundaceae > AB-137-C09. Next base: position 3,844 of record JALSZZ010000270.1, read on the forward strand.
GAATCGCGACTGAGTGTTCACGAATACCGCACCGACCACCTGAAAATTAGTAATCAGGTTAACCATTGGATTGCGAGACGGGTTGGGCTTGTCGGCATCAGGAATTGGAAAATACATTTTTGCCAGCTTGGTGCGCCAATCCCGCTTGTTGTGCGCCGAGTCCCGATCCAGCATCAACCAGTCATCCTGATCCATGCCGTAGGGGCGAACCCGGAAACATTTGTCGTAGATGCCGACCCCGTGATTGTCCCTGACCCATTGCCAAGCTTTGTTGCCGTCTATACCTTTGTTGCTGAAAACTCCCTTGCGCCTAGGGAAGTAGCGTATGTCGGCATAAACCGGAAATACCATCTTGTCATCAAATTCATGTTCGATTCGCTTCGTTCCATGCTCCTTGAAATCCACATCCACCTTCAATTTCTTGTCTTCAAGAGATACAACTACCCGGCCGACATAATTTTCGAGCACCAAGCTGGCCGGCCCCTTTTCTTTCTCGTTCTGTCCATTGATTGTAATCTCGAAACCAGGATCTTCGTTACTGAAATTCGCATGCCCCTTATCGATCTCGACCAGATCTCCCTTGCGTGGCCTCAGTGCGCTCAGAGGCGAGGCGATTCTCAGCACTTCATTGCGAACGCGGACGAACACCTCCTCTGTTATATCTGTATTCAGTTTGGTGATTTTCAGCGTTGTTCCCGTGGGCTCATCGGAACGTTCCGTCAGTTTGTAGGGAACTTCCAGCTTTAGTAAATCATCTGTCTTATCCAATTGCGACCAATCAAAAGTCGCTTCGACCGTAGTTTTATACTTTTTTTCTGGATCATAAGCTGTGGTGATCAATTCAAGATAATTGCCTAGCGACCTGACCGCAAACCGACCGACCCCCTTGGATCCGGTAAGTAACCTTCGATATCGTGGCGAGTACTGCTCCTCAGCCTTCTGCCCTGTGGCTATCGTCATCCAGCGATTCTTTAGGTCATCCAAGGTCATGCCATGACCCCGATCACGGATTATCAGGAGGTCATTCGAACGATATTCGATATCACAAGAAGGCGAATCCGCATCGTAAGCGTTTTTGATGAGTTCAGAAATTGCAACATCAGGCGAGCTGACGAGCCGCTCACCCAATTCCTGGAGAAGACGGCTTTGAATTCTGAACTGAAGTGTTGGGTCTTTTTTTTTCTTTTCTTCACTCATGTTAGGTGGTCTAGCGCTTCTTGCAGCACGCTGTTCATCTGGTTGATTTCGATTTTCCTGAGCGAATTGGCATGGTGAATAATTCTGCTCGCGAAATCAATATTGCGCAAGTATCCAGCTATCTTACGGTAAGGCAGGCGCTTTTCCCCATAGATGCCGCCCACACTACCGAGATGAACCGCGCCAATCCTATTCTCCAGCACCTGTGGCCCATGATTGACGAACCCCGTAGAAAACATCAGCCTAGCCGGGTCTGGACGCTTATATCTATACCAGACAGCGCGTTTCCGACATGTAGCGGTATCTCTCTTCTCGGGATCAACAGAGTCAAGATACGCCTTCAACTCTTTGCTCAATGATTCCTTATCGGAACGTATCAACCAGCAACGTGCACCTCTACTCACATAGTACTCCCAGAAACGACCCGAGGACAAAATTTTGAAATCAGAAGGCAAATTCCTTAACGAGGTAACACAAGGACATACATCCCGGCCAACTTGCAAGCTATAGTATAGCCTTTCCCCTTCCGTCAAACAAAATATCTTCTGCGAACCAGGGCTCAACCCTCTTTGAGCATAGAGAATATCGTTTCGACGAGAATAGGCTAGAGTTTTGTGCCTTGTGCAGGTTGGCCCGTCGACCTTTCGCGTTGAAAAGTCTTTCGTCACGTCATAATAGTCCCATTGACCATCCCCCCTCGACTTATCGATGATTGTGAGCGACGCAGTTGTCAGCACCCGCGGAAATATTCCATCTGGCAGCCGGTAAACACTAACAGACCATCTGTTTGCCCCAATGAAGCGACGCAACCACTCGGCAGAAGGTCGCGCCACCCATTCAAACGGCACCACAAGTGCAACCAGCCCATCTTCCCGAGTGCTGACCAATGCTTTTGCCATAAAATACAAGTACGCATTAGCACGTAGATCCACAGGCATTTTGATCAATTCAGAAATGGCACCAGCAACACCTCTCTGCCATTCCTGATCCATGTCATGATGTCGCACATAAGGTGGGTTTCCAATGCAGAGATCATATCCCTGCAAAGACATCATCAGAGCACAACCATAAAGAACTTGGGCTTTAACAGGCAGGTTAGAAGACAACCCATTATCTTCATCAATTTCCACCCCTGTGTATCGCTCATAGGCACCGTAAAGTGCAAAGCGAGCGTCTCCACAGCCAAGGTCCAGCACCGACCGAAATGGTACCGTCCTTCCTTGACATGTTCGCTCCCAGACCCATTTCACCAAAGGGAGAGGTGTGGCCACCTGACAGCGAGCCAGATAATTGCCATCAAAAAATCTTTTAGCGCTGTGGGCCACTTGAGAGCCTCGCGATTCGTACATCTGAGCTATCTGCACGAACATTTGCAACCTATTCTACCCTTGTGGGCAGATGATATGGGCGCACTTCCTGCCTGGAAAACATGCCATCCATCCCCAAGCCAAAAGGCTGACACGTGCAGAGATTCGCTCAAGACATAAATGTAGAGCCAGGGTTGAGTTTGCAAATTCATGGGCTATATTTTGCAACATGGACAAGAAATTGCAACCCCGAATTGATCCGAAGTCCCTAGGGATGGCCATCACCCAGAGAAGAGAAGAAATGGGTCTAACATTAGCTCAAATATCGAGTCTCACCGGGGTCGATAAGGGTCAGGTATCCAAGTTTTGTTCGGGCAAATTCAAGCGACCGTCGAAAAACTTGCAAAAGGTGTGCAAGTATTTGCAAATTGACTTGGCTTCCTCTGCCGTAGGGGAGGCATGCGACCTCCAAAGAGTGGTCGCAGAAGTAAGGCTGGGGTGGAAACTATCCGATGAGCGTAGGGAGCAGTTTGTTGAAGCCATCATGGCGCTGGTGCAGCTGGTCAAATAATCAACCAGCTAAAGCATCAAGCACGCACCGTCATGACGATACAATGGCAGATTTGGAGCGGACCGTAATTCGATAGGTCCACCAGCCGGTGATTGACTAGCCCAGCACACCCCTCGCTGAATAAGAAATCATCCATCTGGAATCCACGCCTTTTGGCCGTTTATTTCCACCAAGATACCTCCATCCTTCTTAACCATTTGCGCCACCTGCCGCTTTCGAGACATCTTGAATCCGTGGAAATACTCCAAACACACTATCACCCACTCGTCCCGCCATTCCTCATCACGTTCGTGGACTCGCGATAACGCCTTCATCCGACGTTCGAGTGCCGTTCGACGCCTTGCCTCGACAGCGCATTCATCAAGACGGGCAATCAGATTCAATCCATTCGTCACGTTCAGAAAGCTCAGAAACCCCGTCAGGGCCGCCTTCTGCCCCGGCCTTTCCAGAAGGTAAGCATCCACGTCATCCTGGGTCGGCAATCGCTCATCCCCAGCTTCCTTGCCTTTGTTCAGCAAGTCTGCCGCGGGCCGCAAGGCAAGGCGCACCGACCTCAGGCTTGTTTTCCCTTCCTTAACGCGCTCCATCAGATGCGCGTGATACTGCTCAAGCACTTGTCGGGCAAGCGTCCCAGAAGGGAATGAAGACAGGATGGACTCGATGCGCCGCCGCTCGGAATCCTCCCGCCTGGCGGCTTCGTCCACGTCAATGCGCCCCGACTCGTCCAGCCATTTGACCACGTTCCGGATCTTGCGCAATCCCTCCGCACCGAAGCGCCTCACAAGGGCCGGATAGCCGGGGAATCCGCCCCATGTCTTGTCCGCTTCGAGAAAGAAGGGAACGTAATGACTGATCCTGTGGGCCGCGAACCGGTACCCCCGCCTGGCGGCCAGCCATTGCCCGAATTCCTCCAGCCCGATTCTAACCGCTTCGCTTTCCAGCGCCGCCGCATTGAATGCGATCCGTCGCTCCAGCAGCCCATTCCAATAGCATTCCTCGCACCGGCTCCCCCTGCCGGCCGGCAGGGGCCGGCCGCACTCGGGGCAGGGCACCTCGCCCTCGTCAAGGCACTTGCGGCACAGATTGCGTCCGTCCGGGGCCCGATACAGTTTCCGGTGCCGCCGGCACGCCTGGCAGTTGCCCATGTTGTTGCCGTAGGCACATTTCATGCACACGCGAACCTTCCCGCCCTCGACCTCGACGCCGACGAGACGCCGCGTATGCCTGCCGCAAAGGGCGCACGGTTCCGGTTCGACGAAGTAGGTGTAGCAGTTGCCACAAACAGGGCCATAGGGCGTGATCTTGCGTGTCCGGTAGTGCTCCTTGCCGCACCGGATGCACGGCCTGTCGCGCTCGCAGCGGAAGCACACCGCGTCCGGCTCGCTTCTCGGCAGCCAGGCAGCCCGGCCGCATCTGGGGCAGTCTCGCCGGACAAACCAGCGCTTGTAGCAGGTGGCGCAGAATTTCTCACCGCGCCAGATGCGGTGGATACGGTTCACCTTGCGGCCGCAGCCGTCGCATGTCCGTTGCCCGCTCATGATTCCTCCGCCGCCCACTTGCGCTGGAGCCGCGCCCATTGGCGCATCACAGCGCGCTTGGATTTCGGCCTGAAACCCGACGAAACAGCGTTTCGCTTCCTTCTGGGAAGGCCCGAAGGAACGGCCTGCCACACGGAAGCGAGAAGAGCCGTCGGCATGCGCCTAGGCTTGTCCGTCAGCGTCCGCAGTGTTGCTCCGGCCGAGCAGACCGCATCCGCCAGGCCGTCCGGGCCGACCTCCATGATTTTCCACGCCGCGGCAAACAGGCCGGCCCTTTCGCGAGGCGGCAGCATTTCCAGGGCGAGCCCCGTTTCCGGAATGGGCAATGCGCCGGCATCCACGCCCAATCTGGCAAGCATCCTGTCCAGAACGTCCAGCCGCAATGCTCCGGCCTTGCGGACAATGCTGATGACGAACCGGGCCAGCGCGAACCATTCGCATGCCGGCCCGGCCATGGAGCCGTAGGCTCCCCGGTTGCGCATCAC
>JALSZZ010000271.1 GCA_027075825.1 Mariprofundaceae bacterium
AGTCCTCAGTCAGGTTCTCGATATAAACAGCCGATGCGCCGCAGGCCTCAGCCTTGCTGCGCGCTTCTTCTACTTCTTCACCCTGACCAATATCGGCAGTGAAGGTAACCACTTCACACTGATAATGGTCCTGTAGCCATTTGAGGATGATCGAGGTATCCAGCCCGCCGGAATAGGCGAGCACCACTTTGTTGACGGTGTTCTGGCTCATACTTTTTCCCTTGTGAAACATTGCTCAGTGAAGACCGAGAGGGAGCAAGGCTAGGAGTCTGTCGGACTTTGGCAATCGTCACGGGAAATAGCGGGATTGAGGCAAATATACGACCTGTTGGCGGCGAACAGCAGCGCTGTTCAGGATTGCAGATCAGTACCGCAATGTTCGCTCTGGCAGCGAGATGAAACAAAATGAGCCGCTTGCAGTCCACCTTCCAGATGTTTTGCAAGCGGCTCACGATGTCGCCTGGCCTCATCCGGCCAGCGGACTGTCAGTACCTCAGCTGTCTGCGGTCAGGGCTTCTTTCATTTTTTTCATGGCGCGTTTCTCCAGTTGCCGCACGCGTTCAATGGAAACACCAAGTTCTTCTGACAGTTCTTTCAGCGTTGCTGCCGGCTCGGACAAATGCCGCTGCATGATAATATAGCGATCCCGCTCCGGGAGTTGCGCCAGGGCCAGGCGTAAGTGGCGTTCGCGGGCATCTTCCCAATCGGCTTCAGCTACCAGCGTCTCTGGTGAGGCGTTGAAGTCATCCGGCAATTGTTCGACCAGCGCCTCACCGTCAGGGCGGGGGGCATCCAGTGAGACATCGCGCTGCAAAAAGGAAGAAGCAACTTCCTGATACGCCTTGCTATCAATGCCATATTCTTCGGCGACAGTTTCGGCATGCGTGCCGTCCATTGCAGCAATGGCATTACGTGCCTTTTGCAGGCCGGCAAAAATGCGCCGCTGTAGCTTGTTGGTACCGAGTTTGACGATGCTCCAGGAATGCAGAATGAAATCATGAATGGCAGCGCGAATCCACCACGAAGCATAGGTCATCAGGCGAAAGCCACGATCCGGATCAAAACGTTTGACCGCATGCATCAGGCCCATCGTGCCTTCCTGAATCAGATCCATTTCCTGCAAGCCGAAATGACGGTATTCACGGGCAATAGCCGCAACACCGGGCAAATTGGCGACCACCAGCGTTTTGGCAGCCTCCCTGTCTCCATGATCCCGCCATAAGCGGGCAAGACGCGTTTCTTCTTCTCGTGAAAGCGGATCAACCTTGCGTATATCGCTGTAAAAAAGCGCAAGGCTATTGCGGTCTGCCTGTGTCATCACTACATCACCTCCTGAAGAAATTCACGGGCACTTGCACAACGCTTCGCTGGCTACCCTCAAATGCTTGCGCATGGTAGCAGAAAAAAAATATATTGGCAAGTTTTTTGTTTGGCTTACTCTATGGTGCATGATGATAATTGGCATAAGGTTTCAGATTCACCGGCCTTAAGCCCAGCAGACGGTCGTTGAACATAAAGGGTACAGGGGTCAGCGCTCTGGTACCGGGCAGACTTCGCCACTCCCCCACCAGCGATGATACTGGCGATGCCAGATACGGCGTACTGCGCACCTGCTGTTCTGCACACAGCCAGCCTTGCGCATCACTCCACAGAATATCAATATCCAGGGTGCGATCCAGCACAGAACAGCGAGGATTCTGACGGTTGCGGCCTGTGATTTCTTCCCATTCATTCAACTGCTGCTTGAGCGTGCGAACATCATCCTCGCAGCGCACTTCCACGGCACCATTCCAGAAGGTGCGACGGCTGTCCATCCCCCATGCCTGTGAGCGATAAAAGCAGCCAACCCGCAGCGATAAAAAAGAGGCATGCATCCAGCGCAAGCTTTGTACCACATGCTGGCGAGGAGAAATATTACTGCCAATGGCCAGTAAATAGTGCGTCGGTTTGCGCTGATATGCCGCCTCACCATCAGGTTGTAAACGCTTCGGTTTGCCAAACACAGCCTGTTACCGATGTCGCTCAATGACAATAGCCGCGCATTCCATCCCCAAAGAAGGTAGCGGCTTGGAAAGTTTCAGTTTCAGATGATTCACGCCAAATTCCTGCAACACAATCTCCGCGCAGCGTTCAGCCAGCGTCTCAATCAGTGCAAAGTGCGCGTCATTGATAAAGGCGACCAGCCGCTCTGTCACTTTCTGATAATCCAGTGTATCAGCAATAGCATCGTTCGCTGCTGCCTGCGCAATATCCCAGTGCATT
>JALSZZ010000272.1 GCA_027075825.1 Mariprofundaceae bacterium
AATTTCACCCCGCAATGATAACCATCTGCCATCCATGCCGCCAGCTTTCCGCCTGGATTCGTCATGGCATCACGGTATGACAGCTTGCACCGGAGGTGTACAGACGTATGCTGCCGCCGCTTATTCTCTGTGCCTGCGCCGATCGCAGCTTTCAAAGGTGTTGTATGTTTTCACTGATTCGTGATCATTTCTCAGCCCGTCATCTTGGTTTGTTCGGGCTGTGTGTGATGGCTTTTGTTTATCTGGCGCTGTTTCGTTACGATCTGTATGGTATCGAAGAGGCAGCAGCCAGGGCACTGTTGATCAACTGGTCGATTATTCACCAAATCGCCAGTCCTGTGGCCCTGTTCGGGGTGCCGGATTTGCGCGGCTTTCTTTTTGTTTTGCTTGACCTGCACTGGGCTGGCAGCCTGATTGCCGCCAAGGTATTCACCATGCTGGTGTTGTTTGGCACGTTGCTGGGCTTTTACCGCTGGGCAGAGCGTTATATCGGTGATGAGGCGGGCATGATTGTGGCCGGGCTGCTGATTTTGCTTCCCGTCAGCATTATGCAAACAGATGCTGTTGGCGGTGGCATCTATGTGTTTTCCGGTCTGCTGATCATCGCCTGGCTGGATGAGACAGTGAAAACCTCGCCGTTTGATGTGCCGGGGCTGATGTTTCTTGAAGCGGCCTTGCTGACCTTTGTGATCAGCATTCATCCGGCGGGTCTGGCTGCGGCGGTAGTATTGCTGCTGAACTGGTGGCATATGTCTGATGTAAGCAGGGCCAAACGTCGCAATGTGATGATTGCCATGGCGGTTGGCGTGATCATTCCGCTGGTGTTGCGCCTGGGCTGGCCGGATGCGGCGGGCTTTAGCGGTGATTTCATGAGCTATCTCAGCAGCGTGGTGCTGGGGCCGGAATTACTGCCTTTTTCGGATCAGTTTCGCCAGGGCGTCGGATTGATTCTTGCCGTGCTGTTGGTGCTGGTGTTACTGGTGGCATTGTGGCAACGGCAGCTTGATACACTTGGCTGGTTTTTGCTGCTGGGCTGCCTGTTGGGCAGCTGGCATGTGAATGATGTCTGGTTGTTTTTGGCGGCGGTTACCCTGCTTTACCTTGGCATTCCCATGCTGCTGCAATTGAATGCCAGACTGGGTTTTCGGGGATTGATGGGTCAGCGTGGCCTGGTATTACTGGCCGTGTTTCTGGTGGCAACCATGGCCATGACAACTGATCGTCATTACCGCAGTATCGAACAACAGCATCTGATGAGTTTGCAGGATCAGTTGATTGATATGATGGCTGCTGATGCCAGCCTGACCGGAAAGGATTTTATGGCTGCCAGCGAATGGCCAGCGCGCACCCTGCTGGCATGCAAGCGTGATGTGCTGCCCTTGCCTGTTGTCCATGAAGACGATGATGACCCACAACGCCTGTTGCAGCGCATCAGGGGCGTAACACATGTTTTGTTTGATCCGAGGGAAGAAAAGAATCATCAACTGGCGCAGCAGTTCTCCGCGCTGAATCCGTGGTATGAAACCGTGGCGCTGAACAGTGCAGGCGTGGTACTCAGGGTACGGCAAAGCGAAACGTCAAGCGAATAGCATGATCAGACCATGCTGATTCACTTCGAAGAAGTCACGCTTCGGCGAGGCAAACGTGTGTTGCTGACCGCTGCCACAGGGCGCATTCATCGGGGGGATCACATCGGCCTGGTCGGCCATAATGGCTGTGGTAAATCCACACTGCTGGCGCTGTTGCGTGGTGAAATGGATGTGGATGCCGGTAACATATGGCGCAGGCAGGACTTGCGGCTGGCTCATGTCGCCCAGGAAACCCCCGCCTTGCCATTGCCTGCACTGGATTATGTATTGCAGGGTGATGAGCAGTGGTGGCAATTGCATACGCAGATACTGGCCGCCGAAACAGCAGGTGATGGCATGGCCCTGACAGCCATGCATGCACGCATGGCAGCGATTGATGGCTATACGGCACAGGCCCGGGCGGCGACGCTGATGCAGGGTCTTGGTTTTTCGCCAACACAGCTGCCATTACCAATCGCCAGTTTTTCCGGTGGCTGGCGCATGCGGCTGAATCTTGCGCGGGCGCTGATGGCACCTGCCGATCTGCTGTTGCTGGATGAGCCAACCAACCATCTCGACCTTGAAGCTGTGCTATGGCTGGAGCAATGGTTACAGCATTACCCCGGGGCGCTGGTGCTGGTGTCGCATGACCGGGATTTTCTCGACCGCTGTATCCGGCGGGTATGGCA
>JALSZZ010000273.1 GCA_027075825.1 Mariprofundaceae bacterium
CTCTGGATGCGGTCGTCCTCGACCACCTCGGCCAGGGGCCGGCCGTCGGGGCCGCCGGTGGGCGCGTGCAGCGACAGGGCGGGCGCGCTCAGCAGGCGGTCGACGTCGATGACTTCCTTTTCGGGCGGTAAGATCAGGGTGATCCGCCTATTTCCTCATCGGGCGGGAGGGCAGATGGGTAAACTTTCCCAATACGCTAGATACGCCATTCAGAATATTCAGTATTGGTGGCTCCCTCGGCTTGTTAGGGAGGCGAACCCTGATGTCGTTTTAGTGCATTCGAGTTTTCATAATTTTTATAACTTACTAACACCAGTTGTTCGTTATATTGCTACAAGTATTCCAGTGATAGCAGATATTAGAGACTATCACATGCCTGCACGGCGCCTAAGTCAACTTGGGAGCTACCATGCCTTAATTGCCTGTTCATTAAATGTTCTTGCACATATCAAGAAACAGAATGGATTGGCAGGCCGAACTGTGCATATTCCTGTGGTGCAGGAAAAGATTGATCCCATACGCCCTCAAGCTGGTGTTACACTGGACAAATACAAGCTGATTCGAAATTCTTATCTACTGTTCGCTGGTCTAATCAAGCCAGAAAAAGGGATCGACCTTCTCCTGAAGACGTACGATGTTCTCCGCGCAAGGGGATGCTCTGAACAGTTACTACTTGTCGGTTTGATCAAGGATGTAGCCTTGCTCAAGCGCGCATTAAAAACCCCAGGAGTCCGTATCCTTGGAGCAGTGTCGCGAGAAGAACTTTTGGATTTAATGTCCTGTGCACGTATGAACATAAACTTGTCTGCGTCTGAAGGCATGCCTAGAACCAGCCTGGAAGCATTAGCGCTGGGAACCCAAACTTTACTCCCAAAAGGCATCCCGGAATTCGAACGTTATTGCCCGCAGTCTGTTGCTTGTGCTTCAGACCCAGAGCTTGTGGCAACGCAAATCGAAAATATTCTAGCAAAGAGGCTGCAATCAGACTATCCGATCGAACAACATGATCCTAGCGCTGTGCTGATTCAATACCGTGCTCTCTTTGACAAAATATACTTCACTACCAGATGAGTATCTACCAATGACGCCTGCAACGTACGAAAATATTCTGGGTTATCAAGTCCTAGCAATCAATCAATATGCTTGCATTGGTGACATCATGTCGTGGATAGGTGTGGGGGATTACTGTCGTTGGCTGGCTTGCATCAACCCCCACTCTTATGTCGTAGCCAAACACGATCCATCCTTTAAACAGGCGTTGAAAAGTGCTGATTGGTTAATCCCGGATGGTTCAGGAATTGTGCTGGCTTCTCGCATGCTTGGTGGGGTCATCCGTGAGCGAATAACCGGCAGCGATGTTTTCAAGGGGGTGCATGATCGTTTAAAACATACCGGCGGAAGGGTATTCTTTTTAGGCGCAACGGAGGACACACTTTCAGCCATCCGTACGAAAATGCGTATCGAATATCCGAATATTTGCGTGGCGGGACTTTACTCACCTCCCTTCAAACCCGTTTTTTCTGAAGAAGACACGAACGCTATGGTGGCTGCCATCAACTCGTCCGCACCAGATGTGCTTTGGGTTGGGATGACCTCACCCAAGCAGGATTTATGGATACACGCCAACCAACACAGATTGAATGTGAGGTTCGCGGCAGGCGTGGGGGCGGTGTTTGATTTCTATGTCGGGCGAGTGAAGCGCTCACATCCCTTTTTTCAAAGGCTGGGCTTGGAGTGGCTCCCTCGATTGTTGAGAGAACCTCGACGGTTATGGCGTAGGATGTGTATATCTGCACCAATATTCCTATGGGATGTCATGCGCGAGGTAGCAACACAATACACTACTCGTTTGTGATTTATTGTTGGTTTCTGCCCATCATCCTTCAAGGCTAGATGTTAAATCCAGTAAGTTGTATACAGTTCTGTCTAAAATATGACTCTTCAACGTTTCTTCGGAATTGAAAGAAATTGTATGGGATCGGTTGTGAGCTGAGCTATGCTGATGCATACGACATCGATCCGGTATCCTCGTGCTTGTGTGCTACCTCAGCTAAAATGAGACTCCCTTGTCATATGAAACTTTTCGGCTCTTCGGCGTTTGGTGTGGATTTGAGTTGTATGACTAATCTTCTTTTCGGTAAACTCCTTGCCGTTGTCGGTGAGGACCTTGCTGATTTTAAAAGGGGCTTGCTCAATGAGGTCCTCGAGGAAGCGCCGGGAGGTATTTGTTGCGGGTTTCGTCCGGCATCTTGGGGAG
>JALSZZ010000274.1 GCA_027075825.1 Mariprofundaceae bacterium
CATCCTCAGCCAGGGGGTTGCGCCAGAGGTGGCGCTCAGCAGTTTGCTGGCGCGTCCTGAAGGCTGCGAACACAAATCCTGATTAAAAAACGCTGGCGGCGATGCTGTCTGCCATCAGCCAGCCCTGGGGTGTGATGCAGGTTTGTTGCTGCTGAATGGCCAGCATGCCCTGTTGCTGCCACTGCCGACAGGCCTGTTGCTGGCGTTGAAGGAGGGCAGGAGAGAAACGCTGGCAAAAACGCGGGTGACTGATGCCATGATTGCGGCGCAGGCCAAGCCAGAAGGCTTCGCGGGCCGCTTCTTCCTTATTCATTCTTTCCTCTCCGGCAACGCCGTGTCCGCCTGAGGCGATTTGTCGGGCATACGTCTCAGGCGAGCGAATATTCCACCACCGGATAACACCACCGTCAGCCAGATCATATTTGCCTGCCGCGCCGGGACCAAGCCCGATGTAATCATCATAAAGCCAGTAGCCATCATTGTGCTGGCAATAGCGGTTGTTTCTGGCGTAGTTGGATATTTCGTAGGCGGCAAAGCCATGTTCAGCGAGAACGTGGCGTGTTTGCTGAAAAAAACCAGCCGCCTGATCGTCGTCGGGCCATTGCATATCCGGATTGCTGGCGTGCATGCTGGCCAGGCGGGTGCCCGGCTCAACGGTTAGCTGATAGCAGGAAAGATGTTCCGGTTGTAATTCACAGGCCTGATGCAGGCTTTGCAGCCAGCGATGCAGTGGCTGTGCCGGCAGGCCATACATCAGATCAAGATTGATATTATCAAAGCCCGCATCGCGGGCCATGGTAAAAGCCTGCAGGGCCTGTTGCGGATCGTGAATACGCTCCAGCCATCGCAGTTCATCACTTTGCAGGCTTTGCACGCCAATGGACAGGCGATTGATACCGCATTGGCGATAAGCAGCAAAACGCCCGGCATCGGCTGATCCGGGGTTGGCTTCCATGGTGATCTCTGCCTGTGGCACTAACTGGCATCTATTTTGGATAGCTTGCAGCAGTGCTTCCAGGATGTCCACAGGCATGAGCGAAGGCGTGCCGCCGCCGATGAATATACTGTCAATATGCTTTGGCGGAATATGGTGGCTTTGCCAGTCTCGCAATATACCTTGCAGCCAGTTTTGCCAGTTGATCTGACGACGCACATGGGAGTTAAAGTCGCAGTAGTGACACTTATGTTCGCAAAATGGCACGTGGATATAGAGGCGCAGGTCTGCGTGGGCCAGGTGGGCTGCCTGCCGACTTGCCGGATGAAGCGCGTTGGATGTCATGGCGGGCGATGCTATCGCTTTGGCGGTCGGGCTGACCAGTGACAGGTGGCGTTGTTCGCAAAACGGGCAGGCTTTTATCCCTGTTTTCGTTAAATAGCCCCGCTATTCGCCGTAAACAGGTCGTATATCTGGCGCAATTTCGCTATTTCTCGTGACGATTGCCAAAGTCCGACAGACTCCTAGAGTTGTGCAATGCATGTCATTTATCCATCCTCACGAACACGCCTGAAAGTGTGTGGCATTACCCGCGCAGAAGATGCGTTGGTGGCATCGCGTCTTGGCGTGGATGCGCTGGGCTTTGTCTTTTATGAAAAGTCACCGCGTTATATTTCTCCCGAGCGTGCAGCCGCTATTATTCGGCAAATACCACCGTTTGTCTCTGCCGTTGGTTTATTTGTGAACCCTTCACAGGCAGAGATTGATGCTGTGTTGGCACAATGCCCGTTAGGCGTGATTCAGTTGCATGGTGATGAAACACCGGAGTTTTGCCAGGCACAGGCCCGGCGGGTCATCAAGGCTGTGGCGATCAGAACTGCTGATGATGTTGGCAGGGTTGCACAGTTTTCCTGTCCTGTGCTGCTGGATGCCAAGGCTCCGTCAGGGGTGTATGGCGGCACGGGAAGGTGTTTTGACTGGTCGTTACTGGAAGGGTTGCGTCATCGTTACCCGTTGATTCTCGCTGGCGGCCTGAATGCCGATAATATCGTACAGGCATTGCAAATCAGGCCCTGGTTTGCGGTGGATGTGTCATCCGGTGTAGAGCTTTCGCCGGGTATTAAAGATGAAGAGAAAATCAAGGCATTGGTGAAGCTGGTGAATGCCTGGCCGCATGTGCAGGCAGCTGATGAAGAGGTGAAATCATGACATTGCAGGAAGCATACGATCTGACGATCAGTCATCCACCGGATGCGCGAGGGCATTTTGGTCGTTTTGGTGGCAGGTTCGTGGGAGAGACCCTGATGGGGCCGT
>JALSZZ010000275.1 GCA_027075825.1 Mariprofundaceae bacterium
CAATATGCTTTAGGCCTTCAATGCCGTGAAACGGCGAATCCGGCTCGGCCGCAATTACCCGCACATCAGCGCTGACCCGCTTAAGGTAACGACCTGTGCCCACCAGCGTGCCGGAAGTGCCCAGCGAGGCAATGAAGTGCGTCACCCTGCCGCCGGTTTGCCGCCAGATTTCCGGCCCTGTGCTTTCTTCATGAGCCAGCGGATTGGCCGGGTTATTATACTGATCAGGCTTGAAATAACGCCCCGGATCCATCTGATAGATTTCACGCGCCTTGAGAATCGCGCCATCGGAGCCTTCCAGCGGATCGGAGAAAATCAGATCAGCGCCAAAGGCGCGGCAAATGCGTTTGCGCTCATCCGAAACATTGCCCGGCATCACCAGCCGCACGCGAAACCCCATGGCGGCACCAATCATGGCCAGCGCAATGCCGGTATTGCCGGAGGTGGAATCCAGAATGGTTTTATGCTCATCCAGCAAGCCCTGGCGAATGCCTTCCTGAATCATTCGCAGGGCAGGCCGGTCTTTCACCGAGCCGCCGGGATTGAAGCGTTCAAGCTTGGCATAAATGCGCACCTGATCAGGCAAGTGGGTGGCAATTCGCGATAATCGTACCATCGGCGTATTACCGATCAGATCAAGAATGGATGACAAAACGTTCTCCGTAGGCAGCGTCTGGCTGTGCGCAGCACGCTGCTTCTGCTAGCGTTGGCCGCATCCTATCATGGCGGAGAACATAATCATGCGGGGAACCACTATTTGCTGCGTGCGCAAGGGTAGCTGCGTCAGCATTGCCGGCGACGGTCAGGTCACACTGGGAGATACTGTGGTCAAGCACAGCGCGCGAAAAGTGCGCAGTATTCGCGGCAATCGCATCCTCACCGGTTTTGCCGGTTCAACGGCGGATGCCATGAACCTGTTTGAGCGTTTTGAAAGCAAACTCGATGAGCATGCCGATAATCTGACGCGGGCTGCTGTGGCGCTGGCCAAGGACTGGCGCACCGATCGTTATCTGCGCAAGCTTGAAGCCATGATGATTGTCGCCGACCATGAACGCACGCTGATTATTTCCGGTAACGGTGATGTGCTGGAGCCGGATGAGGGTGTAGCGGCCATTGGTTCCGGTGGCGCTTATGCCCGCGCCGCAGCAACAGCGCTGTTGCGTCACGGCAGCCTGGGCGCTGCCGGAATTGTCGAACAGAGTATGCAGATTGCCGCTGAAATCTGCATTTATACCAACACCCACATTCGCGTTGAAACACTGGAGTATGGCACGTGAGCACGGAACTGTCACCGCATCAAATCGTCAAGGCGCTGGATCGGCACATCGTCGGTCAGCAGGCGGCCAAACGGGCTGTTGCCATTGCCCTGCGCAATCGCTGGCGACGACAACAGGTTTCCTCTCCCCTGCGTGAGGAAATCACCCCCAAGAATATCCTGATGATGGGTCCTACCGGCGTGGGCAAGACAGAAATTGCCCGACGACTGGCCCGTCTGGCACATGCCCCGTTCATCAAGGTTGAAGCCACCAAATACACCGAGGTCGGTTATGTGGGCCGCGATGTTGAATCCATTATCCGTGAATTGCTGGAAACTGCTATTGCCATGGTTCGCGAAGAACATCGCGAACGGGTGAAGGAACGCGCCGCCGAGGCCGCAGAAAACCGCTTGCTGGATATTCTGATCCCGCATGCTGTCAGCAGCGGCCTGAGCGCTGCCGATAGCGATGACCGCCAACAGCAAACCCGCGAAAAAATGCGTCATAAACTCAGGCTTGGCGAACTGGATCAGCGTCAGGTGGAAATCGAGGTACAGGAAACGCCTGCCACCCCGATTCTGCAAATGATTCCCGGCAGCGATCAGGCTGACCTGAAAGATATGCTTGGTGGTTTGCTGGGCAATGCCGCTAAAAAACAAAAGCGAATGTCGATTAAAGATGCCCGCCATATTCTGGAGCAGCAGGAAGCAGATCGCCTGATTGATGATGAGCGCATCCACGAAGAGGCGCGGGAACGCACCGAAAATCAGGGTATTGTCTTCATTGATGAGATCGACAAGGTGACGCACCGCGAAGGCCGCGATGGCGATGTTTCCCGCGAAGGCGTACAACGCGATCTGCTGCCGCTGGTGGAAGGCACGACGGTGAACTGCCGTCATGGCATGATCAATACCGATCATATTCTGTTTATCGCTTCCGGTGCCTTTCATCTGGCCAAACCTTCGGATCTGATCCCTGAAC
>JALSZZ010000276.1 GCA_027075825.1 Mariprofundaceae bacterium
CAATCACGCGAAGTTCGCAGTGAGGCATGGCAGGCGGTGAACTTTTGTTCATGTGCCGCAGGCACGCAGGCAGGCGAAGCAGGTTGCCACATCGCCAGCAGGAGCGGATTCCTGGACTGATGTTTATTTTGACTTTGTCAGATTAAAGCAACCACAACCCATTAATATCATTGAAACAACCTGGGTTAACCATCAATTAAGCACCTCACGTTTTTGCTGGCTTTTGGCATGTGATTTTCTCGCCGAGAGGATCTTTTTATGACGCTTTATCATCATCTTGAGGGTGTGCTCAATGTCGTTCCCTGCTGAGGTTACACATTTGAGGAGTTGCCTGAGATCATAGCAGCTCAATATGGGATACAGACCTCGATACATCACCCGAGCCTCAAGCATAAACAACATCACCAGAAATACCAGCGTCATATGGCAATGCCATGCGCGCCACTTTCGAACCTGGTAATCAGCCATTCCACATTCAGACTTCGCATCTTCAAAAGCCCGTTCAACAAGGAAACGCTGCCCCTGCATTTGAGCCAGACGAAGCACTGAAGTATCTTCTGGTGCATTGCTCAGAGAGTATTTGATCTCATTGGGCTTGCCGATCTCCCGACGAACAAGCAAATGCCAGCAATGTGCTTTTTCTTCCTTTTTATCCCATAACCAGGCGCGATGATGCAAGACTTCAACAACGAGGTTGCCGCGTGTTGATTTGCGTATTTTTACTTTTTCCCAGGCACTTTCAGGTTGCTTCGCCACCCAGTCCTGAACATCAACCGAACTGGCTTCACTTCGATAAACTGAAGGCTTTCGTCCCCGACCGCGCCAGGGTGGAATAGAAGGCTTCGGGTCTTCAAGGAAGATCCTCTGATCCTTGTGAACATCCGCCATAAACACCTCACCCATGGCGTCAAGACTACGTAAAAAAGCAGGTTCCTTGCCGTACCCACCGTCGAAGCCCACAAAAGAAAAACGCATGCCAATCGCCCGACAATCAGCAACCATCTCCAGTGCCAGTTCAGCCTTGGTTTTGAATGCCTGATTCTCTTCGGGAATCCCCGCCTTTTCGCACCGCGCAGGATCATTCGCCCATTTTTCAGGCAGATACAGCCTGAAGTTAACCAGACTGACCCGCTTGTGATTGCTCAAGCCAGCACATACGGCAACCTGACCATTATCAATTTTTCCCAAGCGCCCAAGCCACTGACGCGCTACGCCAACAGAGGACTTTCCTTCCTTTTTTATGCCTGTATCGTCAATAATCAGGCCGCTGTTCACCTGACCCCCAAGCCGTTGATCAACTCCCATGGCTATTTCCTGCTTCACACTTTTGAATGACCATGTGCTTTCAGCCACTGCGTGGTGGATGCTTTGCTCGTTACTACCAGGAACAAACTCGGCCATCCGTTCAATATTACGCTTCTTTGGCTCACTGCGCATCAGCCCGGTGAGGTAATCTTTAACCGGTTTCGCTACGTCTCTGGTCTTGCTTTTGAAATGATGTGAAAATCGATCAATAAACCCGGAAAACTGATCTCCCAACTGCCTTATTTCCGAGTCAGAATTGGGGCCATGACAAGTCTTTGCTCTATGCTCATTACGTCTCTCCTGAAAATGAAACCAACTATCTGATCATACTCATAATTATAATGATATTAATGAGTTATGCAAGAGTTAATCTGACAAAGTCAAATTATGAGAAACTGAAAAATGCTGTGGCCGTTCGTCATTATTCACCGAGAACGCTGCATTCCTATCGTGGCTGGGTGCGCAAGCTTCAGGTTTTTGTGAAAAACAGACCGCCGAATGCAATCGGCATGGCGGAGGTGGAAGCCTTTTTGACAGATCTGGCAAGCCGTCAGCAGGTGTCGGCATCGACGCAGAATCAGACGTTTAATGCTTTGTTGTTTCTCTTTTGTCATGTATTGCACAAGGCGTTCCAGCCCGAAGGCGTGACGCGTGCCAAATACAAGCGGCGTATTCCCGTGGTGCTATCTCGCGAAGAAGTGGATGCAGTTCTGAACCAGCTTTCGAACCCTTATGATCTGATTGCCCGGTTGCTCTACGGTTGTGGTTTACGGCTGTCAGAGGGGATCAGCCTGCGCGTGCAAAATGTGGATTTTGATGCCATGCGCATCATTGTGCATGATGGAGGTGGCTCTTTTCTGCCAAAAGGCTGACACTGCTGCCTGAAGTGGGTGAAAACCGGCGCTATCACATTCATGCCACCCATGTGCAA
>JALSZZ010000277.1 GCA_027075825.1 Mariprofundaceae bacterium
ATCCAAACGGGTAGTGACTCACCCGTTAGCGGATGGGTGACCTCAAAGGGGGTGGCAATGCCTTTTTTCTCTAAAGTGGCCATATCCGCTTCAGCCACTTTGGTTTTTTGGCACTCATCGATAAAGGCCTGAATCGCCTCATCACTGCTTGCTGCTTTTTTAGCTAAGGGATGATCGGGTGCGATGGCTAGATAGGTCGCGCCAAATAAGGTATCTGCGCGTGTGGTAAACACTTTGAGCGTTGACTTGCTGTCGATGACATTAAAATGGATTTCGCTACCATGCGAGCGGCTAATCCAATGTCGTTGCATGGTTTTAACTTGCTTTGGCCAGCCATCTAGTTTATCTAAATCATCAAGCAGTTCATCGGCATAAGCGGTAATACGGATAAACCACTGAGAGATCTCGCGTCTTTCAATGGGCGCGCCTGAACGCCAACCACAGCCATCGACCACTTGCTCGTTAGCCAAAACGGTTTGATCGACGGGGTCCCAATTGACCACGGCATTTTTTTTGTAGACTAAGCCTTTTTCAAAGAGTTTGATAAAGAATTGTTGTTCCCAGCAATAATAGTCAGGATCACAGGTGGCAAATTCACGTTTCCAGTCATAAGCATTACCTAAACGCATAAACTGAGCGCGCATATCGGCAATGTTTTGTTCTGTCCATACTTGCGGATGCACTTTATGCTTAATGGCTGCATTCTCTGCAGGTAGGCCAAAAGCATCCCATCCTATCGGCTGCAATACATTCTTACCCAGCGCGCGCTGGTAACGCGCAATAACATCACCTAGGGTGTAATTTCTCACATGTCCCATATGCAGTGTGCCACTGGGATAGGGAAACATGCTGAGGCAATAAAACTTCTCTCTGCCTAGATCTTCAGAGACATTAAATGGTTGTTTTTGTTGCCAATAAGCTTGGGCTTCTTCTTCAACCGCTTTGGGACTATAACTATTTTCCATAGACTAAAAACGACTTAGTTTAACTTTAACCGCAGAGCATACGCCTTCTTGATTAGGCGAGCAATAGGGCGGATAAAAGAAATATTAAGCCGATATAGCGGGCGTAATACGCATAATATCAAGCCAATGAATAAAAAGGTAACCACCGTTTTATCACCGCCAATACGCGCCCATGGTGTTAAGCCATGAAAGCTATAGGCACGCCCTTTAAGAACGCCAATGCTGTCTTCATTAATGGCACTTTGTATATTGCCATGATTGTCAATAATGGTGGTAATACCATTATTACTGGCGATGAGCTGGTAACGGCCACTTTGTAACGAGCGCATCCTCGCTATTTCTGTGTGCTGGGCTTTGGCTAGAGAGTGCCCAAACCAAGCATCATCGGTCACACTGACTAACATATTGGCTTTAGCCAGGGCTGAATAGAGGCTGTCTGTATAGGCGATTTCATAACAGATGGAAGGAAATAAGCTGATGCCATTGACATTAAATATGGTATCGCTGTGTTGTCCTTTGGTGACATGAGACATGGGCACGTCAAAGTAGCTTAAAATCGGCTTTAAAAAATTAAACGGGGTAAACTCGCCAAATGGCACTAGATGCTGTTTATCGTAACGCGCTTGATGTTCACCAAATAACATCAAGCTATTACTATAGCTACCATCTGGGTTGGAGCCAGGTAGGCCCATTAATATATGAGTGTGCTGGTTAATCGCCCAAAGGTTGATGTTATTTAATAAGGGCTTGATGACATCGCTGACAGCTGGAATTGCCGTTTCCGGCCAGACAATTAAGTCGACATCTTGATTTTGCTGTGATAAGTCATAATAACGCTCAACAATGGTGTCAAAATGTTTGGCTTGCCATTTACTATTCCTCGGGATATTGCCTTGAACCAATGCGACACGAAGTGGCTTAATGGTATCTTTTGTGGTGTAGTTTTTATCGCTGATAAAGCTGGTCATGACAAAAGGGATTAAGGCTAAGGTCAGTGGCACAAAACCATTTTGCCTTTTGTCTTCGAGGCTTTTGATGCCGGTGGCTAAGAGAGCGCTGATAAGATAGGCGATAAAAGCTAAGCCAAAGGTGCCAATCAGTGGGGCAAAATGTTTAAGAGGGGTATCGATTTGGCTATAGGCAAATAGTAGCCATGGAAAGCCAGTTAAAAACACACTGCGTAGCCATTCCATCAAACTGGCAATAAAGGCAAAGATAAAGGCGTTTGCCATGGGGCTTGCTGATTGACGCATACGGATATA
>JALSZZ010000278.1 GCA_027075825.1 Mariprofundaceae bacterium
TTTTCACATGGCCGGCAGCCCCCAAAATCAGCGGCACAACAATCACGCGGGCTGAGTCCGCTGCTGCTCTGTCCAGCCCCTCATCCAGCAACACATCGGCAAATTCGATAAAGCAAACCTCAATGCGATCGTCCGGCCGACGTTTGCGCCATTGCTCAGCGAACTGCCCGATCTCTTCATTGCCCCCCGGTTCACGCGAGCCATGCCCTACCAGTAAAATCGTGTCGCTCATCCACCACAACCTTCTTTCTTTGCCTTGCACAGGCAATGGGTACGACCCGCATCGTAACGCCTTGATTTTTTTCATGATGCTTGCCAGCGTCCGACAGGATCCCGGGTTAGGATAACGGGCGAAAAACACAATGGTCGCTGAACGAAGCGCATAAAAAAAGGCCTGCATTGCAGGCCTTTTGAAGTGACTGGCTGGGGGACAAGGATTCGAACCTTGGTTGACGGAGTCAGAGTCCGTAGTCCTGCCGCTAGACGATCCCCCACCGGGGCCGCGAATAGTAGCGTCAGGCGCTTGCTCGTCAAGCATGGGTGGCGTTTTTTTGGTGCTATTTGATAATGATTATCATTATCTTTATCATTCGCCCCATGTCCTTGCGAATGACTCCTCAACGACACGCCGTGCTGACACTGATCAATGGCTCTGCCAGACACTGGGATGCCGAAGCTATTTCCCGGGCATTGCAAAAAAACGATCAGCGCATTGGCATTGCCACGATTTACCGAACCTTGTCTGTGCTCGAAGAAGCAGGCCTGATTGCGGCCGTCGTGATTGGTCAGCGCAAGCATTATGAGCGCATTGATAAGCCTCACCATGACCATATGGTATGCGAGGCCTGCGGTCGTATTGAAGAGTTTTTTCATCAGGATATTGAAACCCTGCAACATGACATTGCGAAACGCCATGGTTTTTGTATACAGGGGCATTCGCTGGTTATTTTCGGCCTTTGCCGTCAATGCCAGTAATATTTGCAGGAGTTTATCATGCTTTCCTCACTAACGATTGTTTTTCGGGAAATACTCGAAATGGCAATGATCGTCGGCATTCTGCTGGCTGCGACAACCACCGCTGCCCATAGCCGACGCTGGATTTATAGCGGCATGGGCATCGGCCTTGCCGGCGCTGTATTGCTTGGCATCTTCATGGAAGAAATGGAAGCTGCCTTTGAAGGAACAGGAGAGTTTTTATTCAACGCGGTGATTCTGACGCTGGCTTCTTCCCTTCTGGCATGGACGGTGATCTGGATGAGTAAACAAGGGCGTGATATTGCCATGCATGTGCGCCACACAGGCCAGCGCTACGCCGCTGGTGATATTTCCGGGACTGCTTTGCTGCTGATTACCTTCAGCGCTGTGATTCGTGAAGGATCAGAGGCGGTGTTTTTCCTGTTCGGTGCCTGGCAGATTGGTAATCATGATGGCAATGATATGCTGACCGGAGGCGTACTCGGTCTGTTGCTGGGGGTTGGTCTGGGCTATGTCATGTACCGTGGCTTGTTAAAACTTCCTTTACAGCGGGTTTTTCAGGTGCTCGCCTGGCTGCTGACCCTGCTCGCCGCCGGCATGGCCTCACAGGCATGCTGGAACCTGGTCATGATCGACTGGCTGCCGCCGATTATTGACCCTTTGTGGGATTCTTCCTTTTTGCTGTCGCAGGATGGCATCGCAGGCGAGCTGTTACATGTGCTGATGGGTTATGATGAACGCCCGAGTGCGTTGCAGGTGATTGTGTTCTTCAGCGTTCTTGGCGGCATGTTTTATCTCAAACATCAGGTGGAGCATAACGCAGGGCAGTCTGCTTCCTCAGCCACCTGAGCAAGCTCACGACACACCAGGAGTCTGTCGGATTGCTTACCCGGATCTGGTTGATATTTGCTTCAGCAGAGGCAACACGGGAGCAGGCACCAGCGAGGCAACATCGCCGCCCATGCTGGCAATTTCGCGGATAAAGCGGGAGGACACAAAGGTATAATCCTCGCGCGCCATGACAAACACCGTTTCAATTTCGCTATCGAGGCGGCGGTTCATGGTTGCCATCTGAAATTCATATTCAAAATCGGATGCCGCCCGCAGGCCCCGCAGAATGGCGCTGGCATGATGCTGTTGCGCCAGTTGTACCAGCAGACCGGAAAAAGGCACGATTTCCACGCCCGGTTCACCGGTAAATGTCGCCTGAACCAGTTGCACACGGGTATCAAGGTCAAATACCGGGTGTTT
>JALSZZ010000279.1 GCA_027075825.1 Mariprofundaceae bacterium
CTTACAAACCGTAGGTCACAGGTTCGATCCCTGTTTCGCCCACCATTGGAGCGGTAGTTCAGTTGGTTAGAATGCCGGCCTGTCACGCCGGAGGTCGCGGGTTCGAGTCCCGTCCGCTCCGCCACATCGACGTTTAACGACGTCCCCAGAAAGCCAGTAAGCCTTAGCTTACTGGCTTTTTTCTTGCCCTTGTGTTTATCTCTGTATGTCTGTCACTCTGTTCCGCAAGTGAAGCGACACTACTCCGCCACATCAATCTCCACCAGCACGCTCTTATCGCCGCTGCGGTATTCTGCATAGGGAACAATCAACGGCAGCCTGGCAACATGCCAGAGCACAGCCTGATCGAGCTGTTGCTTTTGGCATTCAAATATATAGTGCGCAGCGCGAATATTCGTCACAGGTGCCTGCAATGCAGGTCTGTCATCCCGGTTCAGCACAAAATCTTCGCTGATACCACCGGCAAAAGGTTGTTGATCGGCATTCAACAACGTCTTTCGCCAATGAATTCGATACTCATCCACAGCTGTTATTTCGTAACGCTCATAAGCCATCAACTGCCCTTCGTTATGAATCAGCCAGGACATGCCAGGGCGATAATCATCCAGTGTGAATTTTTTCAGCGCCTGCGTCGCTCCGCCCGCCTGCATGGAAGCAGGCAGGGCCGCGCTGACAATTTCCTGCTGTGCAGCATCAGCATCAACCGGAGAGACGCTGGCGACCTGAGCAGGCCGGGACTTCGCTTTTGGTGCTGTCCGAACAGTTCTCCGGGTCGCAATGGCTGATGCCTGCTTCTGTGGCTTTCTCAACGTATCCGGATCAACCAGCATACCATCGCCATGCTGACCTGCTTCAGCCCCGGCGGGTTGCTGCGTATGCGTGCAGGGAATATTGGTGTAAATATAGGTGCCGTGCCCGCTGTCGCAACGATAGAGATCAGCCTGCGCCGGCTGACTGGCTGCCACACAACAAAAAGTGACAATGGGGAGTGCATACTTCATGAAGCGCGTTCTGCCTCCTTTGGTGGATCAATATTAAGCAGATGCACAGCATAATTGACACCACGGTCAAGCATTTTAGCCACTGAACAGCTTATCGCCCGTTTGCCCGGTGTACGAACAGACAGCGGTGTGCCGGGGCTGATCGCTTCCTGGGTTGACCACATTCTTAACTGTCGCTCATCTTCACGGTCGATCCAGGCAAAAAACTGATCTCTGGCAGATACCGACAACATCTCCCGAACCACCCGGACATGCGCAATATTGCCTCGCATGATTTTGGCAACACCGATGCTGCGCAATTCATTGGCATCAATACGGTACCACGAGACGCGGGCAATCCCTTTCTCCAATACCTTAACCTGAGTTTTGTCAGCAAGCGTATCAGGCACAGGCTCAAGCAAAGCGTAGCTGATAAGAATGCCCACCTCCATATCAGGATCCGCCGATGCCTGTTTTTCATCATCCATCATACTCAATGCCGCCTGCGGGCGCTGGCGCACGGGCATGTGTTCAAGGTAAAAGCCGCCATCCGATATATCCACTACCTGCCACACTCGCTCACGCTCCGGTGGATCAATGCAGCCATCACTGTCCATCATACGCTGTTGCTCATAGAGTAGCCGAAAACCATGGTCAATGCCGGTATCCAGGGCGACGTACTTTTTGCCATCAGGACGTTTGCGCGGATACTGACGAGGGCGCGTGTACATTACCTCGCGCATAAACTGACCAAATACAATCGTATCCTTCAAGGCATCCGCGATCATGACATAATCACCATGCTGCCCTTGCTGACCAGGATTGATCTTGCTCTGAGCATGACGCATATCGCGCAGCGCAATTTGCGCCAGCTGGTCCAGATCAAGAACAATGGTGTCTTCCTCTGCTACTTCATCATAGCGCAACACACGCGAAGGGCTGATGTGTGGCTTCAGTGGCCGAACAATCAGCGCAAGTCCCTGACAGCGAACGGCCTCCCCCCTGAAATAAAAATGCAAGCCAACCTTGACGTTAGCATCCAGATGCTTGCGTAAATGACGAACAGCAGCCTGCTGCTCGTGCGGCGGCATGGCATAGGTATTCACGGTGCGCAACAACTCGTGAATAATGAATAAGCGGCTCAGGCGAACAAACCAGTTATTAGCTGGCAGTTGATGCTTGCGATAAAGCCGCAGTACCATATCCATGGTTGCCAGCGCCCGCCGGATGGACACCCGGGAGA
>JALSZZ010000280.1 GCA_027075825.1 Mariprofundaceae bacterium
GGATCGTGGCCACGGCATAATCGACAGCCGACGGATCGCCCGGGCCATTGGAGAGAAAAATGCCATCCGGCTTCATGGCCAGCACGTCAGCCGCCGAGGTATTCGCCGGTACAATCTCCAGCGCCAGTCTCCGGTCTGTCAGCTTGCGGAAGATGTTGTTTTTACAACCGAAATCGAAGGCAACCACTGTCGCGCTGCTGGCTGGCGCAGGGCGCCATACCTGCGCGTCAAGATCGAAGCTGCCGCCACGTTGCCATGTTTCCGGCTGCGAGCGACTGACTTCACCAACCAGATCCCGACCTTCCAGGCCGGGCCATGCACAGGCCAGCGCTTTGGCTGCTTCCACGCTCATGCCATCCGAGGCAATCACGCCACGCTGCGCCCCGTGGGTGCGCAAATGACGCACCAGCGCCCGTGTATCCACACCGGCAATGGCCACCACCTGATTCGCCGTCAGCCACCGGGCAAAAGCAGATTCTGCCCGGTAATTCGAGGTTGTGCGCGAAGGCGCACGCACCACACAGCCGCGCACCGCAACGGCGGCTGATTCCATATCATCAGCATTCACCCCGACATTGCCGATATGCGGCTGGGTAAAGGTCATGATCTGTTCCGTATAGGAAGGATCGCTGAGGATTTCCTGATAGCCGGTGATGGAGGTATTAAAGCATACCTCACCCACGGTATGGCCGATGGCACCCAGCGCCTCACCATGAAATACCCGACCATCTTCCAGCACCAGCACAGCCTGTTGTTGCATTACTTCCTCTCCTTGGGGTGATCAGCGACCTGCGCGTTTGCGCTCATGCTCCTTGAGCAAACGTTTGCGCAGGCGGATGGACTTCGGCGTGATCTCTACCAGTTCATCATCGGCAATAAATTCAATCGCCCGCTCCAGCGAAAGATTTAGTGGCGGCACCAGATCAATCGCGTCATCCTTACCGGAAGCACGCACATTGGTCAATTTTTTCTCACGCGTGGCATTGACCACCAGATCGCTGTCACGACTGTGAATGCCGATAATCATGCCCTCGTAAAGACGCTGACCAGGGCCAATGAACATGCGTCCGCGATCCTGCAACTTCCACAGCGCATAAGCCACTGATTCGCCATCCGACATGGAGATCAGCACGCCGTTATTGCGCGCCGGAATTGCCCCCACATGCGGGCCGTAGCTATGAAAAACATGGTGCATCACGCCGGTGCCACGGGTATCGGTCAAAAACTCGGAGGTATAACCGATCAGGCCACGGGTCGGGCAGATGAATTCAATGCGCGTCATGCCATCGTCACTGGTCTGCATATGCGTCATTTCCGCCCCGCGACGTCCCAGCTTCTCGATTACCGTTCCCTGAAATTCATCCTGCACATCCACCGTCACATGCTCATAAGGTTCTTCTGTATGACCATTCACTTCGCGGGTAATCACATTCGGACGCGAGACGGCCATTTCAAAGCCTTCGCGGCGCATATTCTCCAGCAAAATGCCGATATGCAGTTCGCCGCGACCGGAAATTTTGTACACTTCGGCGGAGTCGGTTTCCTCAACGCGCATAGCCACATTGGTACGGATTTCGCGGAACAGGCGCTCGCGAATCTGGCGCGTGGTCACATACTTGCCTTCAGTGCCAGCCAGCGGGGAATTATTCACATGCAGTTCCATGGTCAGCGTGGGTTCATCAACAAGAATCACCGGCAACGGCATGGGGTTGGCCGGATCAGTAATCGTTTCGCCAATATGGATTTGCTCAATCCCGGCTACGGCCACAATATCTCCCGCTTCAGCCTGCTCAATTTCCACCCGCTGCAATCCCCTGAAGCCCAGCAAACGGGTGATACGGTAGTTGTGCTGTGAGCCATCAGCATGCATCACAGCGACCTGATCGCCGGGGCGAATACGCCCGTTGGCAATACGCCCCACAACGATACGGCCAATATAATCATCCCAGTCCAGCGTCGTGGCCAGCATTTGCAACGGCGCATCGGCATCACCGTCAGGCGCCGCAACATGCTCCAGAATAGTAGCAAACAGGCATTCCATATTATCGGAGGTTTCATCAGGAGAGAGCATGGCATAGCCGTTTTTGGCCGAGGCGAAAACAACAGGGAAATCAAGCTGCTCATCGGTAGCGCCAAGAGCGGCGAACAAATCAAAGGTGGCATCTACACAGGCATCCGGATCAGCGCCATCGCGGTCAATTTTGTTGACTACCACAATCGGGCGCAGTCCCAGCGCCAGCGCCTTGGCCGTGACAAAGCGGGTCTGGGGCATCGGGCCTTCTGCCGCATCCACCAGCAGCAATACACCATCAACCATGTTCAGCACCCGCTCAACCTCGCCGCCAAAGTCGGCATGGCCGGGGGTATCAACGATGTTAATCAGCGTATCGCCGTAGTGAATCGCGGTGTTTTTGGCGAGAATGGTAATGCCGCGCTCGCGCTCCAGATCATTGGAATCCATCACCCGCTCATTGACATCCTGGTGCTCATTAAAGGTGCCTGACTGCTTCAGCAGTTCATCCACTAGTGTGGTTTTACCATGATCCACATGAGCGATAATGGCAATATTTCGTAATTGGCGCGACATTCTTTTCTCCGCGAAAGTTGATTGGCGGCGCATGCTAGGAGTCTGTCGGACTTTGACAAATCTACTGTGAAAACCCGGATATGGGCCAAATCTTCGCTCTGTTTTTGTTAAATAGCGCTGCTACTTACCGCTGCTACTTACCGCCAACAGGTCGTATATCTGGCTCAATCCCGCTATTTCTCGTGACGATTGCCAACGTCCGACAGATGCCTATGCGCCGAGCCTTTGGGCCAGTTCCCGCACATGGGCGCCATAGCTACGGGCAGCCATAAGTTGTTGATCACTGACCGCCTCCGGCATGCCTTCGTTGTTGCCCGTGCGCACGCACAACCCCCAGTGAAGACCGGCAACATCATATCCCGGAAGACTGCGTGGAAAGCCTGCGACAATCATACCATGCTCCAGCGCGTTGGCATGCAGCGTCATCAATGTCAGTTCAGCGCCACCGCCCTGACCGCCATAACCACCGCCGCTAACGAACACGCCCGCCAGCTTGCCTTCCAGATCGCCATCCAGCCACAGCTTACCCGCCTGATCGATCAGTTGTTTCATCTGCCAGCACATGCTCCCCATATGCACAGGACTGCCAAAGATGATGACATCGGCGCTGCATAAATCAGCCAGCGTGGTTGGCACGCAAAGCTGACAGCGCACAACATCATCCGTATCGCCCGCCGCTTTTGCGCCGGCGGCAACAGCTTGCGCCACCGCTTCGGTATGCCCGTAATCAGAATGATACACAATCAGTGTTTGCATCAGACCCTCGCTTCCCTGTCGTTTTTTCGCCCGATGGCGCGCAACCACTCACCTGAAGCCCATGCGCCAATGGCTGGCATTCGATCCTGACTGGCCCGCCAGAACAGCCAGCTACCCATGGCCAGAGCTGCCAGTTGCCCGGCCCACATGATCAGCCAGTGGGCATCACCATGACTGACTTGTTGCGTTAATGCCAACTGGATATTGTAAAGCAGTACCAGCAAGGCAATGCCCATCAGATAAGCGCCAGCTTTACTGGCCCGTTTGGCTGTATGCGAGAGGGGAAGCGCAAACACGAACAAAACCAGCAAGGTGGTGGGCAATAACAGGCGACGGTGCCATTCGGCGATAATATCCGGTCGTGCATCACCGCTGCTGCGCATCAACCGCCACAGCTCGGCCCCTTTCATTTCAAAGGCTCTGGCTTGCCATTGCGGCATTTTTAGCAGTCCCAGGGCGCCAGGATCCATGCCTACGCGGTAACGCTTGAAGGCAATAGAGCGCAGCTTATCTGCCTCGCCTTCCAGCCGCACGCCATCAAACAGGGTGAAGCGCAGCACATCGCCGACGCGCTCCAGTCGCGCTGCCTCAGCCATATACACCACGGGCACGGCAGCACGCCTGTCTTCCAGCATAAAGCCCTGCAGACGGCCATCATCGCTCATGCCCTGCACATAAATGGTAAAATGATCGAGATCCTGATTAAAACGCATGGGTTCAAAAGACGGCGCGGGCTTCATTTTTTGTACCGCCATGAGCAGACCCTGAAACAGTTTCTGCCCCTGTGGCATCCACACCATGGCGGTGATTTCAAGCAATGCCGTCAATAGCAGGGCCACCAGCAACAGGGAACGAAACATGCGCAAATAAGAAACACCGGCAGCGCGCAGTGCATCCATTTCACTGTTCTGATACAAACGCAGGATGACATGCTGCATGGCAAAGAAAAAAGCCATGGGCACCGTGATCAGCAAAAAATAGGGCAGGATAGCCGCCAGCATGGTGACCAGCAGCCCCCATTCCACGCCTTTATCGGCAAACAGGCCGACGAGTTTGAGTACCCGGCCAAGCAACAGCATGCCGACAACAACCAGCAAAGCGCCCAGAAACGGTGCCAGCCAGAGACGCAGAATATAGCGATCCAATACCATCGTGTGATCGTTAGCGTGTACAAGTCCCATAAGGCATATGGGACTTGTACATCATCAGCCTTGCAGCAATATCTTCAGGCGCTGATTGACCACAGCCGGGTTGGCCTGGCCACGGGTGGCCTTCATCACCTGACCGACGAAAAAGCCGAACAGCTTGTCGCGGCCATTGCGATACTGTTCAACCTGCTGCGGGTTGGTTTCCATAACCTCGCGAATCAGTGCATCAATCGCGCCGGTATCCGACACCTGCTTTAAGCCTTTGGCTTCAATCACGGCATCGGCGGAATCGCCGCTTTCCATCATTGCATCCAGCACATCCTTGGCGATCTTGCCGGAGATGGTGCCATCGTCAATGCGATCCAGCAGACCTGCCAGCGCCTGTGCATTCACGGGTGAATCGGCAATATCCCGGCCCGCATCATTGAGTCGTCCCAGCAATTCATTGGCCATCCAGTTGGCGCAGCGTTTGGGGTCTTTCGGATGCGCCGCCACCAGTTGTTCATACCAGGCGGCCAGTTCACGGGTCTGCGTCAGCACATCGGCATCATAGGCAGAAAGCCCGTATTCCTGTTCAAAACGCTGACGCAACTGCCCCGGCAGTTCCGGCATGCCAGCACGAATAGCGGCCACTTCTTCCGCTGATACGCGCAGCGGCGGCAGATCAGGTTCCGGAAAATAGCGATAATCGTGCGCCTCTTCCTTGCTGCGCATGGAACGGCTTTCGCCTTTCGCTGAATCAAACAGCCGCGTTTCCTGCACCACTTCACCACCATCTTCAATCAGCTCGATCTGACGATTGGCTTCGTATTCAATGGCCTGTTTGATGAAGCGGAAGGAATTAAGATTTTTCAGTTCCGCACGGGTGCCAAATGGCTCACCCGGACGACGCACGGAAACATTGGCATCGCAGCGGAACTGCCCCTTTTCCATATCGCCACCGGAAACATCGAGGAAACGGATGAGCTGATGCAGCTGCTTAAGGTAGGCAATCGCTTCGTCGGCGCTGCGCATATCCGGTTCGGAAACGATTTCCATCAACGGCACGCCAGAGCGATTAAGGTCGATATGCGATACGCCCTCCAGCCCTTCATGCATGGATTTGCCAGCGTCTTCTTCCATGTGGATACGGGTGATGCCAATGCGCTTTTCACCATCGCCGACAGGAATATCGAGATACCCCTTCTCCACCAGTGGCACGGCAAACTGGCTGATCTGATAGCCCTTGGGCAGATCAGGGTAAAAATAGTTTTTGCGGTCAAAACGCGATTCCAGATTGATGGTCGCGTTGATGGCCAGACCGGTAAGAATCGTCTTCTGTACGGCTTCTGCATTCAGTACCGGCAACTGCCCCGGCATGCCCAGACACACCGGACAGGTTTGGGTGTTAGGCTCTGCGCCAAAAGCGGTGGAACAACCGCAAAAAGCCTTGGTTTTGGTGTTCACCTGCACATGGACTTCCAGTCCGATAACAACTTCCCAGCTCATGCCTGTTCTCCTGCAGTAAAATCGGCGGGGGTCTGCTGATGCCAGGGCGTGGCTGCTTCATAGGCAGCCGCAGCGGCCAGCAAGCGCCCTTCTTGCCAGGCCGGGGCAATCCATTGCAGGCCTGCGGGCAGACCATCAACCATGCCACAAGGCTGCGATAAGCCGGGCAGACCGGCGAGGTTAACAGCGATGGTGAACACGTCGGAGAGATA
Organism: Mariprofundaceae bacterium; assembly: GCA_027075825.1. Lineage (GTDB taxonomy): Bacteria > Pseudomonadota > Zetaproteobacteria > Mariprofundales > Mariprofundaceae > AB-137-C09. Next base: position 6,192 of record JALSZZ010000280.1, read on the forward strand.
CATGGTCAGCGGATCATCCGTTTTCTCGCCAATGCGGAAGGCAGGCACGGGGCTGGTCGGCGTGGCAATCACATCCACCTGTTCAAATGCCTGCTGAAAATCCTGACGGATCAGCGTGCGCACCTGCTGCGCCTTGAGGTAATAGGCATCATAATAACCGGAAGAAAGCGCAAATGCACCGGTCAGAATGCGCCGCTTGACTTCCGCGCCAAAACCTTCGTCGCGGCTGCGGGTGTACATATCGAGCAAATCTTCAGGATGCTCGCAACGATGGCCAAAACGCACGCCATCATAGCGAGAGAGATTGGCCGAGGCTTCGGATGGCGCAATCACATAGTAGGCCGCAACAGCATACTGCGTGTGCGGCAACGAAATATCGACAATCTCCGCGCCCAACGCCTTACATTGCTCCAGCGCAGCATCAACAGCGGCGCGCACCCCTGGATCCATGCCGTCGATAAAATATTCCTTTGGACGACCAATACGCAGCCCCTGCATGTCGCGAGTTTCGCAGGCAGCCAGCCAGTCAACATCAGGCGCATCGGCAGCCGATGTCGCATCTGCTGGATCATGGCCGCTGATGGTGCCAGTCAGCAGGGCGGCATCGCGCACCGTGCGCGTCATGGCCCCTGCCTGATCCAGCGAGGAAGCAAAGGCGATAATACCCCGCCGCGATACCCGGCCATAGGTTGGTTTTAGTCCGGTAATACCGCACAGCGACGCAGGCTGCCGAATCGAGCCGCCGGTATCGGTACCCAGCGCTGCCGGCGTCAGGGCTGCGGCCACAGCAGCGGCAGAACCACCGGAGGAGCCGCCGGGAATACAATCGGTATGCCAGGGATTACGGCAAGAACCAAAGGCAGATGTTTCGTTGGATGAACCCATGGCGAATTCATCCATATTGGTCTTGCCGACCAGCACGGCGCCGGCTTCTTTCAGGCGGGTAATCACATGCGCATCATAAGGCGCGTGATAGCCCTTGAGGATATTGGAGCAACACTGCGTCGGGCCATCGCTGGTGCAGAAAATATCTTTCACCGCAATGGGCAGTCCTTCCATGGCGCGGGCACCATGCTTCGCCCGGTAAGCGTCAGAGGCTTCGGCCTGCGCCAGCACATGCTCAGCATCGCAATGGACAAAGGCATTCAGCGTCGGGTTATGCGCCTCAATGCGCGCCAGGTATTGTTGTGCCAGTTCAACAGCCGTGGTTTCGCCACGCTCAAGTTGGTCTGCAAGTTCAGTCAGGGAACGGTATGCCATGATCTTCCTACTCAATAACTTTCGGCACGACGTACAGGCCGGATTCGGTTTTTGGCGCGGCTGTTTGCAAGGCATCGCGCTGATTGGTGTTGCTCACCACATCGGCACGCAAAGGCATGGCCATATCATGCGGATGGGCCGTAGCTGTCACACCTTCGGTATTCACCGCTGCCAGTTGCTCCACATAGCCAACAATACGCTCAAGTTGAGGACCCAGCTCCGTCGCTTCTGCATCGGTCAGCCGGATGCGCGCCAACATGGCGACATTTTTTACGTCTATATCCACCGCTCGCTCCAGTATTGCGCAAATCATCAGTCGTGCGCATCATGTTTCGCCGCCAAGGCTATGCATCCGCCTGCAAAACAAAAGAGGTACTTGCAACAGTCATTCATGCCTGTTTCACAAAACGTGTTAATCTGCGGCAGATTCTTCTGAGAGGTTATTATGATGCACCTGTTCAAAACCTGCGCTCTGCTGATATTGATACTGATTGGCACGGGCTGGACGACGCAGGCACTGGCCAGCGACAAAGACGATGCCCCCATCGTCATGGATGATGACTATCATGCAGTCAAAACAGACACTGAAGCAGCGTTTTCTGAGGATGATGACGAAGGCTATGGCAAACCGGACGATAAAGATGGCCGAAAATCCGTCGCCTCTGGCAAACGCACTGGTGGCTATTCGGTATTGCTGCCGGTGACCAGCAAGGTTTACCGTCAGGAATGCACGGCTTGCCATTTCGCCTATCTGCCCGGTTTATTGCCCGCCGCTTCATGGCGGCAGCTACTGTCCTCGCTGGATGATCACTTCGGTGAAAATGCATCCATTGAAGATGCTGAGGTGATGGCGGAACTTTCTGCTTTTCTTGAAACCTATGCGGCTGACAAGAGCCGGGCGCAGTTGTCGGTTCGTATCATGCGCGACCTTGAAGGCAAGCCAGCGCCCAAAGGCGTTACCGATATTGCCTACATTCGCCGCCAGCATCATGAAATCCCGGCGCGCATGATTCGCGGCAACCAAAAAGTGCGCACGCTGGCTAACTGCATGGCCTGCCACAGTGGTGCTGAAAAAGGCGTGTTTAATGAAGATGGCGTGAATATCCCCGGCTATGGTTACTGGGAAGACTGATATTCGCATCCGGGTGCTGCTCCCGTTGCTGTTGATCTGTGTCGGGAGCGTGGTATCCACAGCCGTTGCCGACCAGCTGAACGATGATGCACCGACCACCGATCCCTATACCAATATCAGC
>JALSZZ010000281.1 GCA_027075825.1 Mariprofundaceae bacterium
GTTGGCGCCAGGTGAGTCCACGTTTGTTCAGCAGCGTACTCCATGGCACATGCTGCATCCACTGACGAAGCTGATCTTCGCTGACACCTTCTTTTTTTACATTGTGGAACCGATAGTTCAGCTGATGAGCATCCAGCCAGTCCCTGGCTTTTTTGATACTGCCACAGTTGGGAATGCCGTACATGTCAATCATATTCGCTCCTTCATGCGTTGCCCCAGCAATGCCGGGTTATGCTCAATACAGACACCGGCATCAGCCAACGCCTCGAATTTACTGGCAGCCGTGCCCTTGCCACCGGAAATAATGGCGCCAGCATGCCCCATACGCCTGCCACCCGGTGCTGTAGCGCCAGCAATAAACGCCACTACCGGCTTGCTGATATGTTGATCAATATAATCAGCGGCACGCTCTTCATCAGCACCGCCGATTTCGCCGATCATGACCACGCCATCCGTCGCCGCATCGTCCTCAAAAGCCTGTAAGGCTTCGATAAAACCCATGCCGTGCAGTGGGTCGCCACCCATGCCGATACAGGTACTTTGCCCCAGACCATTGGCTGTCAGTTGCGCCACTGCCTCATAGGTCAGGGTGCCGGAACGGGAAATCACACCAATGCGTCCCGGCAGGTGAATATGCCCTGGCATAATGCCGATCTTGGCCTTGCCCGGGGTGATGATACCGGGGCAGTTGGGGCCAACCAGTTGGCATGCGTATGATTGCAGTACCTGCTGTACACGCATCATATCCTGCACCGGAATACCCTCGGTAATGCAGACGATCAACCGGATGCCGGCGCAGGCGGCTTCCATGATGGCATCGGTCGCAAAAGGCGCGGGCACATAGATCACACTGGCCTCTGCACCCTCGGCGGCAACCGCTTCAGCCACCGTATTAAACACCGGACGATCAAGGTGACGACTCCCCCCCTTGCCTGGCGTCACGCCACCGACGAAACAGGTGCCGTATTCGATCATCTGCCGGGAGTGGAAGCTTCCCTGTTTGCCCGTAAAGCCCTGACAAATCACGCGGGTGTGTTCATCCAGCAAAATACTCATGCGACCTCCGCTGCCCTGACGGCTTCGACAATACTGCTGGCCGCGGCATCCAGATCGTGCGCCCAGATCACCTTCAGCCCTGCCTCGCGCACCATGCGCTGACCTTCTTCTTCATGAGTACCTACCAGCCGCATCACCACCGGCACAGGCAGATGACCATCACCGTCAGCCACGGCATCCAGCAAGCCCTGGGCGATAATATCACAGCGCACAATACCACCAAAAATATTGACCAGAATGCCTTGCACCTGCGCATCGGCAAACAGCAGATGGAACGCCTCGCGCACCGCCGCTGCCGTCACGCCACCGCCAACATCGAGGAAATTGGCGGGCTCTGCCCCCTTAAGGTGAATCATGTCCATGGTCGCCATGGCCAGCCCCGCGCCATTAACCATGCAGCCAATATTGCCGTCCAGGGCTATGTAATTCAGACCATGTTCAGCAGCCTCGCGCTCACGGGGGTCTTCTTCGTTGATATCGCGCAAGGCGCGAATCGTGGGCTGACGATACAGTGCATTATCATCCACCGATAACTTGGCATCCAGCGCCACAATATTCCCATCGGTAGTCAGTACCAGTGGATTGAGTTCCAGCAAGCTGGCATCGTATTGCATGAACACCTCATACAACTGCCCGGCCACCCGGCAAAAAGCCTTGAAGGCATCGCCCTCCAGGCCGAGAAAAAAGCCCATGCGCCGCAGGCTGTAAGCAGATGCTCCCGCCACCGGATGCACCAACATGGTTAGAATTTTTTCCGGAGATGTTTCGGCCAGTTGCTCAATATCCATGCCACCGGCAGCGCTGACCACAAAGGCAGGCATACCAGCGTCCCTGTCCATCAGCAGGCTTAAGTAAAATTCGCGGGCGATCGACAAACCTTCTTCCATATAAATGGTGCGCACCACGCGCCCTCTCGGCCCGGTCTGATGGGTAATCAATGGCTGACCGCGCAAAGCTTCGGCTGCCGCCTGTGCTTCTGCCAGTGAACGACACAGACGAACACCGCCAGCCTTGCCGCGTCCACCGGCATGAATCTGCGCCTTGATCACGACCAGTTCACCGCCCAGCGCCTGCCAGCCGCTGGCAACTGCCGCTGCATCCTCAACAAGCATGCCGCGAGGCACCGCAATCCCTGCCTGAGCAAGAAGTTGTTTGGTCTGA
>JALSZZ010000282.1 GCA_027075825.1 Mariprofundaceae bacterium
CGCTGTTTGAAAAACTGGGCATTCGCCCGCAACAGCAGCCTACGCCGTCCTCGCGCCGCATGGTCAATGCCTAGCGTGAACCAAGCAGCTGCCGGACTTTCTGCACCTCGGTCGTCGGCTCATGACACTGAAAATTCTCGCAGATATAGGCCGTGGCCTTGCCATGCAGGGGCCGGTATGGCCGTGTAAACGGAATCCGTTCCGCATCCCGCCGCAAAACCACCGTATTGGGTCGGAAATGTTGCCGGATCAGCGCTAACATGGCCGGGCCATCACCCTGATCCAGCGGCCCGGCGAGCACGATTTCACGCGCCGGCGCTTCGGCCAGCAACAGGGCCGACAACAGATGCAGCATGCCTTCCGGCACCTGCCTTGCCTCGGCAGCAAAGCGCGCCATCACATCGGCCGCCTGCTGTTCAAGGCCGCTGTCGGCCGTCAGCCGTGCCAGCCGCAACAGATTATGCATGGCCACGGCATTGCCCGAGGGCAATGCGCCGTCAAAACGCTCCATGGGGCGGGCAATCAGTCCGTCATTCTCCGAAGTCAGATAGAAGCCGCCACCCGCGGCCGCAAAATCATGCAGCATGCGCGCATTCAACCGTTGTGCCTGCTCAAGCCAGTGCGCATCCAGTGTGCTTTCATACAGCTCCAGCAGCCCCCAGACCATAAAGGCATAATCATCCAGTTTGCCATCCACGGCGGCTTCGCCCCGATACCAGCGATGCAACAAATGCCCCTCATGCTGCATCTCGTGCAGGACGAAACGCGCGGCGGCCGCGGCAGCATCAATCAATTCGGGTTGCCCGGAAATACGCCCCGCCCCGGCCAGTGCCGCAATCGTCAGGCCATTCCAGTCGGCAAGAATTTTCTCATCGCGAAACGGCCGCGGACGCCGCTCGCGCGCTTCCCGCCAGCGTGTACGGAGCACCGGCCAGTCCAGCGCAGCCAGTCGCGCCGGCTGCTGCAGATACAAGACGTTGGCGCCAGTGTAACTGTGCGTGGCTTCATCGCGGTAATTGCCCTGTGCGCGAATATCAAAGGCCTGCAACAAAGCTTCCGCCTGTTTGCCGAACAGCGCCTGAACTTCCGCTGCGCGCCATACATAGAAGGTACCCTCCTCACCCTCCGAGTCCGCATCCTCGGCCGTAAAAAAGCCCCCTTTCTCATGGTGCATATCGCGCAATAAATAGGTGGCGATATCCAGTGCCGTCTGACGCAATTCGGGCTGCTGCGTCAGCTGCCAGGCCTCAGCATAGCTCATGAGCAGCAGGGCCTGGTCATAAAGCATTTTCTCAAAATGCGGCAGGCGCCACTCCCTGTCCGTGGCATAACGATGGAATCCCCCGCCCAGATGATCATGGATGCCGCCCAGACGCATCTTTTGCAACGTCTGCACCACCATCTCAATGCCTTCCGGCTGTTGCTGCAACACGGCATAACGCAACAGAAACATGAGCTTGTGTGGCGAAGGAAATTTCGGGGCATCGCCAAAACCGCCCTGCTCCCGGTCAAATCGCTCCCGCAGGGCGGCAAAGCCGGCATCCACCCATGCCCTATCTGCAACACTCCTGTCCGCAGGGGGAGCCTTCCCGCGGAGCGATGCCGTCAATGTCGCGGCCGCACGTTCAATTTTCTGTCGATCATTGCGCCACAGCTCGCCGATACGATCGGCCAGCGTCATCAGTCCCATGCGTCCGAAACGATCCTCCTTCGGCAGATAGGTAAAGGCATAAAACGGTTGCTTTTCCGGTGTCAGCAAAACATTCAGCGGCCAGCCGCCACTGCCGTTCAGGCGCTGTGCCGCCTGCATATACAGCGCATCGATATCCGGACGTTCCTCACGATCCACCTTGATGCAGACAAAGTTGCGATTCAGCACCTCGGCCACGGCGACATCGGCAAAGGATTCCTCCTCCATCACATGGCACCAGTGACAGGTGGAATAGCCAATCGACAGCAACACGGGCCTGTTCTGCAACCGCGCCAGGGCAAAGGCTTCCTCGCCCCAGGGATGCCAGTCCACCGGATTATGCGCATGCTGTTGCAGATACGGACTGGCCTCATGGATCAGGGCATTGCTATGGGCTTGTGTCATCGACACCTCCGCAGCGGACAAGGACAGTGGCCATAGCAACAGCCACCACCAGTATTTCAAGAGGGTTCGGCCAGCGCAAAAGATAACGAATGGCCAGGCTCGTCATCCA
>JALSZZ010000283.1 GCA_027075825.1 Mariprofundaceae bacterium
GCACCCCATTTATCTCTGGCCGCAACGATAATGTAATAGGTTGTTGCGGCTGTCAGGCCGGTGATCGTAGCTGAGGTGGCCGTGCCTGTCCATGCCAGCGTTGTCGCATCTGGCGTGATTCCAGGCACTGCGCTGATCCACACCTGATAATCCTGAAGATCCACGTCGGCAATCGCATTCCAGCTGACATCTATCGTGGTTGTGGTGTTGCTTGCTGTAATAATGCCTGTCGGCGCAGCCGGTGTCGGGTTGCTGATGTTAAGCTGCGACCAGCCAGACGCGATGCCAGAACTGGCAACAGACCGGACTTTAATGGTGTAATCACGCCATGGGCCACCGTCGAGGATTGCGTTATCCAGACTGTAGATAAATGTTGTTGCTGTTGTGCTGTAGCTATCGCGCAGGATGCCGCCGCTCCATATCTCAACATCATACGATATTGCACCAGCGACTGTTGACCATTGCAGCGTCGCTTCAAGGCCGACAAACGGGCGTTGCAAACTAAGGCCCGCCGGGCCTGTAATTACGCCGCCGGAAAGCGTGTAGTTGTAGGCAGTAACGCTGGCCAGTGATTCCTCCGCCTGGCCGAAAACATTAAAACTGGTGAATTTAAGCCAGATCGTTTTGCCAATCAATGATGCATTAAACGCATATCTGAATATTGCCTGATCAAGCCTGGCGAACTGTTCACCGGCATTATGCGCCGCTGCTGACGTGCCGAACAAGCCACGTCGCAGGTAAGATACCGCATAGCGTCGGTTGGTAACAAGTGTGGCATCCCGGTAAGCAAATATTTCACCGCCAGCATAACAAAGCGATGTCAGCGCATCAACGGCAGCCTGAGAGGCGGGGAGTATCTGTCCGTCATTGTTGATATCCGCCACCAGCGTATTGGTAACATCAGGGTCAGCCGTTGCAGCAGCAACAGCGGCATTGAGCGTGCCATATCGTGCTGCGCCATAGACGCTGCCAACGCGCTCGAATGTGGCATTATCAAGGCTTACCCATACATTGCATCCGCCCCAGTCAACGCCGCCAGATACAGCCAGCCACAACTCATTGCCACCGGCTACCGTCAGCGCTATTGGCGGCTCAAACAAAAGCGGCGCATTGATGCTGCCCGGTGGGGTATTTGCACCTGAGACAAAGCCACCACTGCCAGGGGCAGCATAGACAGCCGGAGACGCAACCCCGGCAGGGAACTCTTCGGCGACAACGTGGATATCTCCCTGATCATTTTCCTCGCACGAAATAATACGCACGGGGAACCGATCAAGCCCCATTTCCGCATCGGTGATGGTGACGATATCCATTGGCTCCAGCAGGCAATATTTCCAGCCCAGATCGAATTCGTACTGATTTCGCACATACAGCGTGCGTTGCAGGCGCGCCTGAGCGACCTGTTGCGCAACATCGGCAGTGGTAATCCAGTGCATTTTCTGCACATCTTCCTGGCGTAATCCGTATGCCTCGATGCTGGCCTGATCCTTCGCCTCGGCAATGGCAATATTGTAATCGTTAGCGCGATCAACAAACTCAATCTGCACAGCATTAAAGGCATCAGCAGCAGGGGTGCGACGGCAGAGCACTGGCGCTTCCTGCGTATCAAGAAAATCATCATCTGTGAGATCATAAAGCGGCGTATTATCTGGCGTAAATGTGCGTCCATTGCCGCTGACAGAGGCATCAGCACGAGGAACAACCTTGAGCAAGCCGTCGGAATAGACAAGCTCACAATTAACAGCGTTCACCAGCGTTTTAAGGTGCTGATGCGCTGCTTTCTGCTCCGCAAACGCAGGCGATACAAACAGACCGGCAGCTACGCAGTAATCAGAAAATGCAGTCATGTCACCGATGGATGCAGCCGGAAACCCCGCGCCATGGGTCGCATTGGTGAGGAAATCCACTACCACATCTTTCGGATCAGCATCAACAACGCCGGAACCAAACTGCAACAGCCCAAACACTTCAAAGTTGTGATTGCCAAGGTTGGCGCTGCTGCCCAGACTATATGATGCATGCGCTACATATGCCGTTTCCGAGTAGCCAATTGCCTCAGCGGCATGGTTGGTTACCAAATGCCCCCATGCCGCCTGCGCCGCAGCGCCTGTAAAAACAGTCATCCCACCAGAACTGGCCAGATCAGCATATCTGGTTTTATCCTTCCAGACTGCGCCAATGCCACCAATATCGCCCTCACA